>JALZND010000028.1:13485-15677 GCA_030857845.1 Bacteroidota bacterium
TTAGATTTACGCCCATAACATCTTTAACCTTATTTATGAGCTTATATCAATTAGTTTACACAAGTATGAGGAGTCCTGATTGCGATGACAACGAAATGAAAAAGATCTTGGAATCATGCAAAAGGAATAATCCATCTAAAGACATCACCGGAGTGCTTCTGCATTCTGATAATAATTTTATCCAATACCTGGAGGGCGATAAAGATATTATTAAGCTTTATGACTTAATAAAAGAAGATAAAAGGCATTCTAGGGCAGTGCTACTGAGTTATGGTCCTTTGCAAGAACGGGTTTTCCCTGCCTGGCATATGGGGTATAAAAATGTGCCAAAAGATAAAATTGATTTCCTGACAGACGGAAATCTTGCTGACAAAAAAGTTTTTGAATCATTGATCAAAGGTGAAAAGCAAACCGATACAAAGGCTGTAACTTTATTGGTAAAATTTTTTAAAAATTAAGATACAAATTAAGGTTATAAAAATAGACTTTGCTTGACTTCCAGCGGATTTTGGATGTATTTATAAAATTAAGGTAAAATCTTTGTATTAAGGTTATGAATGAGGTAGGCCTTGTAAAAAAGGACTGCTTATCATAACCTTAATTTTTTACATTGCACAAATATTTTTTAATTACTGAAATCTACACTTTTTATTGTTTTTCCTGAATGTCACTATTTAAAAACATCCTCCATAATCTTGAAGCTTACTATTTCAAAAGAGACATGATAATTGCACTTTATATATTAATAGTGTTAAGTTGTTTTTCTTGTCGCTTATGGTTTTCGTGTTTTTAATGCCTACATCATTTGTAGATATCGAACTCTCACAAGAAATACAAGAATACCGCGATCCTGCTTTTGATATTTTTATGAGAGGGGTAAGCTGGTTTGGGGTCAATGAGGTTGCCATTGCGTCAATTGTGCTCGTTTCTATTCTTAGCTTCATTTATTCAATGAAGCGTGAAGCGCTTTTTGTAGTGCTAACCTCTATTACATCTATAATTACTTTTGGTTTGAAGCTTTTGGTGGCAAGGACACGCCCCTCGGACGATTTTGTGCAAATAATAGAAGTTGCCCATAATAATAGCTTCCCCAGTGGGCATACTGCTCATTATGTTACCTTTTTCAGATTTCTTCTCGTGCTTTTGTTCCGTTTAAGGAAGCTGAACCCATACTTGCGTTTCTTTTTTGCAGTATTATTTTTGTTGCTCATCGTTGCAGTTCCATTTTCGAGGATGTACCTGGGTGTACATTGGTTTACCGATGTGTTAGCAGGATTTTTGTTGGGATTACTAATTCTTGCTGTTTTATTGTATTTCTACTTCAGGAAGCCATACGACTTGAAAAAGTACTTTGCCCTGTAAACAGAATCTCCGGGAACTACCATTGGATTTATTTAGGAATATCTTAAGCTGAAACAGCTAAAATAAGATAATAAATAACTGTCATAATCTTGATAATTTTCTTATAAATTGAGCGGAGGATATTTATTTTTATTGATTCCTTTATAGAAGTGGTTATATTTTAAAGAAATATATTATTGGAAATGTAGCCTAAAAAATGTATCTTATCACTAGAACATTTTAATTGATAGGTAATGGAAAATGCTAAAATAATTTCGATAATTTTAATGTGTTTTTTTCTCCACTTAGGTTGTGCGCATAAGAACCCGATCAGAACCTCGAATATAACAGAACAAGATAACCCTTTAATCGGTACCTGGGTTTTGGTTTCAAGTAACAATACCAGCCCGGAGGGAGAATATTATATTCTTGATCAATCCAATACACGCCAAATGAAAATCCTGAACCCAACGCACTTCATGTTTATCCAGGAGAATATTGAAACTGGCGATAAGGAATTCGTCAGTGCTGCAGGGGGCAGGTATGAAGTAGATGGAAATACCTATGTAGAAGCTTTAGATTATGCTTCTTGGGAAAATTATAAAGATAGTAATGCTGTATTTACCTGGAAGATGGAGGATGGGAAATGGTACCACAAAGGTGTGTTGAACTCACCCAATGGAGATCACTTTTTTATTGAAGAAGTGTGGGAGCGGGTCAATGAAGATCAATAGGCCAGGGATTGAGTCCAGAAAAATTTAGTTTGAAAAGAAAAGTTCATTAAAGAACGTCAATGGTTCTTCTTTTTAAAGTAGAAAGGTGAAACATCACGAAGAAAATTTTGACTGAAA
>JALZND010000261.1 GCA_030857845.1 Bacteroidota bacterium
CCAGACAAGATGGCAACATTGTCGCCCCATTTTTTATGGACGGTTGCTTTTCCCCTTCTTAGGGGTGCCTGGTCCATAATATCATCGTGCATCAGGGTAAAATTATGGAACAATTCTACGGCCACAGCGGGTTTGATAATAGATTCTGGATCGTCTTTGAAAAGGGAATAAGCCAAAAGTGCAAGCAAAGGGCGGAGTCTTTTCCCGCCCAGGTGCATGATATATTTTATTGGTTCATATAGTTCTTTGGGGTTACCTTGTAAAGGTAAGTTTTTAATTTCTTTGTTTATGAGGTCTGTGAACGCTTGCAGTTCTTCTTTCATTATTTACAAACTCTAAATCTATGGTCCGTTTATCGATATCGGTAGCCTTTACAGTAACCTTTACTTTATCACCAAGGGTTATTATTTTTTTATTCCTTTTGCCAATAACGCGGTAATTTTTCTCGTCAAATTCATAGAAATCATCATCCATGTCGGCCATCCTTACCATGCCTTCGCATTTTGTTTCTACAATTTCCACAAATATACCCCATTCTGTAACACCTGAAACCAATCCATCAAATACTTTATCCGCAACACTGGCCATAAATTCCACTTGTTTGTACTTTATGGAGGCCCTTTCAGCGTCTGCTGCCCTTTTTTCCATTTCGGAGGAATGCAGGCATTTTTCTTCGTAATTTTCTTTATCAACAGACTTGCCCCCGTCTAGGTAATGCTGCAGCAGCCGGTGCACCATAACATCGGGATACCTTCTTATTGGGGAGGTAAAATGTGTATAATGCTCAAAAGCAAGGCCAAAATGCCCTTTAGGATCGGTAGTATATTTAGCCTTTGCCATAGTACGGATTGCCAATGTTTGCAAAACGTTTTGTTCCGGTTTTCCTTCAATTTTGTCCATTAGGGCATTGAGGGATTGGGAAATGGCAGCTTCTTCAGTTTTAAGCTGATGCCCAAACTTTTGTGCAAAGACGGAAAAAACTTGTAATTTTTCAGGGTTGGGATAGTCGTGGGTACGGTAAACAAATGTGTGCTCACTCTTTCCCTTTTTTGATTTTGCTCCTGCCTCTTCTTTGTTCCCACCACCTTTTAGTTTATGCACATATTCTGCTACCCGCTTATTTGCCAGTAGCATATAATCTTCAATCATTTTATGAGAATCTTTTCTGATTTTAGGGATTACGCCCAAAGGTTTTCCTTTTTCGTCCAGCTTAAATTTCACTTCAGTAGTTTCGAAATTAACAGAGCCTTTCAAAAACCTTTGCGCCCTCAATTTCAGGGCAATCTGATTCAGCAGTACAAGCTCTTTGGCAAAATCACCTTCCTGTGATTCTATTCTTTCCTGTGCTTCTTCATAGGAGTACCTTCTGTCGGAGTGAATAATTGTACGCCCAAACCATTCCTTATGAATTTTAGCATTGCTGTCTATCTCGAAAATTGCCGAAAAGGTAAGTTTATCTTCATGGGGCCTAAGGGAGCAAAGGTTGTTGGAAAGCTTCTCCGGAAGCATAGGAATGGTCCTGTCCACCAGATACACAGACGTAGCCCTGTTGTAGGCCTCTTGGTCAAGAGGGGTATCAGGTTTTACGTAATGAGCAACATCAGCAATATGAACCCCTATTTCATAATTTCCATTTTCAAGGTGTTTGAGGGAGATGGCATCATCAAAATCTTTGGCATCTTCAGGGTCAATGGTGATCGTAAAAATCTCACGCATATCGCGCCGTTTTGTAATTTCTTTAGGGCTGATTTCTTCGGCGATTTGGGCTGCTGCTGCTTCTATTCTTTTTTCGAATTCAAATGGCAATCCAAATTCTGCCATTATAGAATGAATTTCTGCATCATTGTCGCCTGCAGGTCCAAGTATATTGATGATTTCCCCTGAAGGGTTTTTATCCCTTCCAGGCCATTCGGTAATTTCTACGATGACTTTGTCATTGTTTTTGGCATTTTTGAGGCTGGGGAGCTTTACAAAAATATCATAATGCATCTTCTTGTTGTCGGGCACTACAAAAGCATATCGGGTTGACAGCTCCAACCTTCCCACAAATTCCGACCTGCTTCTTTTTATAATTTCTACAACTTCACCTTCCGCCCTTTTTCCTGGACGGCTTTTGGCATGCACCATTACCTTTACTGTATCGCCGTCCATGGCATATTTCAAGTCCTCGGCTTTTACCATCACATCAGTTTCTGTATCGGGTGAGATAATAAAAGCATGGCGAGGGTTTACAAAATCTACGGTTCCTGTTATTGTTTCCTGAAGGTTTCCCGCTTTATAGCCGCCCCTGTCATTCACCTGTACCTGCCCACTTTCCTCAAGGCTTTCCAGTGCATCTGAAATTGCTATGAGGGTAGATTTATCCCGGATTTCAAGTTTTTTTACAATTTTGTTAAGGTCGAAGGTTTTCTTCGGATGGTTGTTCAAAAGGTCCAATATCTGATCTTTTATTTCCCCAATATTTAATGGTTCTTTATCACGTTTCGCTCTGCTCATAAAAATAGGATGCCGTTAATTAAAAAAATATAATTTATGCCATATAGGTTTTCGCTCATGCTCATTTACATTTATGTAAATTTAAAAAATATAATATTGATATAATACTAAAATTAAAACTGAAGATTTAAGTTAATGTTCGGATAATACCAGCGTCATATTATATGATGAAGATCCGATCTTTGCTAACAACTGTATGGCATTTTAATTTTAGGTATAAGTTTGCCAAGACAACAACATCAGCTTTGCAATAAGTTTCTATCTTTTGAAGATCTTTTTCCACATAGTATATGTGGTTTACCATGCTTCCGTCTATACCATCTTTGCTGGTTTCTATGTCAAAAAGTGTAGCAAGCAATTCCAGGGATGTGTAGTTTTTTCTGTCGCCAAATTTCCACATTTCTAGAGTGTCCAGGTGCTTCACCTCCCAAGGCTTTTTGCTGCCAATGTCAAGTACCTTTGGCAGCGGGATGCCATTATAGATCATTCTCCTGCATATATAAGGAAAATCAAATTCTTTCCCATTATGTGCACAAAGGAATAAATTATGAGATTTAAAGCCATTTTCAAGCAATTCTTTAAAATCTAATAACAATTGTTTCTCATCATCGGAAGTAAAAGCTTTTATTTTGAGGGAAACTACATCGTCTGATTTGAACAGGTACCCAACAGCTATAGTAACAATTTTGCCAAACTCAGCATAAATTCCTGCTTTTTTAAAAAAGAATTCTTCCGGGTCTTCATCTTCTTCTTTGTGTATAAGAACGGCTTTTTTGTCCCACATTATCTTTAAACGATCGCTCATGAGCTGGTATTTGTCATGGCAGGAAACAGTTTCGATATCTAAAAAAAGAATGTCTGTTATATCTGGTGCCTTCTCCATCTGTTTAATTTTATCACTATAATAATAAATAATATGAGATATATGAAGTATTTAATTGAAAAGTTAATTTTTTATAGATTTGGTTTTATGCATCAATGGTATTTAAAGATGTAGGAGTATATGTTTTCATTTGTGGTTTGCAAGTGAAAACATCTGCAAAGGGGAGTTTGTAAAAGATGTTTATGAACAAGATTTATATGAAGCAAAGGCAACCTCCAGAATAAAATGAAAGCAAAAAAGAACAATAAAACACTTGTAGGTTTATTATTAATAGCCTTAATGATCTGTTTTTATGATTTTATACCTACAAGTTGTTAAATTCCAATGATTTGAAATTCATAAAGGGGACTCTCCAAGAAAAGCCGTTCTTTGGAGAGCAAGGTGGTGAATGAACTTTGAATCTTACCAAAGATTATTGTTTAAAAACGTTTATGACTTGTTTAACAATTTGGTTTTAAATCAAGAAGAAGATGTATAAAAGGTTATTTTTATAATAGGGAAAATAATAAAATGTTATAAAAATAAAAACAGAAAACAATTAAAATAATTTTCCTAAAAATAAAATCAGGCCAGAAATTGCTGATATTAAAGAAGCTATTAATACTCCACCTGCTGCTATATCTTTAATTAACCCTGCCTGATGGGCTTTTTGTGGAGATATTAGGTCCACAATTTTTTCTATAGCAGTATTGAAAATTTCCGCTACATAAACATTTCCAATCAATATGGTAAGTATGACCCATTCATTATTGGATAATTTTAAAAAATAACCCACTCCCAAAACTAAAATAGTTGCTATAAAATGGTAAGTAAAGTTATTTTCATTAACAACAACATGTCGTACCCCATTTTTTGCATAAGTAAAACTTATGAAACACTTGCGAATACTTGTCAAAATTTTAGTTTTCATATTTCAGGAAAGGTAGGTCGGCTTTTTAAATCTAAAGAATTAATTATATTTTAAAATACTATAACCTAAGGGTTGCAGCAGGTAAATCATTTTTGTCAAAGCAATTTATAGATTATATCAACATCATGTTTTACGTATCAAGAGGAGTTGATCAATCATTTTAAAATAAAAGGAAAATGATCAAATAATCATTATTATTAGCAATTAAATTCAATCAATCCTAGGTCCTTGTTGCAAACACCACCATTTCCTGAGCATGCCAGCGACCATAGTGTTGTGTCATCCTCGGTAGCGGTAGTGCTAACCAGGCTCGCTGGCGAAGATTTTCAAATGAAGCCGCCCTTTTCAGGTTTTATGGCGGGATACACTTTTATAGAATGGGGTAGTACAGGGGGAACATATTGGGCAATATGTGGTTAGCAAGCTAAAGCTTTAGGTAAGGTGGTTTAAATAAATAACGCCAAACCCAAATTATTTGATCAATTAAAGGAATGCCTGATTATTCAAGACCAAAAACATTTTTTTAAAATTATGAAAGATAAATACCTGCTATATGGCTCCAATGGATATACCGGAAAATTAATAATTGAAGAAAGCCTGAAGAAAAATATAAAGCCCATCCTTGCAGGAAGAAATGCACAACAATTGGCAGCTTTAGCTGAAAAGTATCATTTGGAGTATAGGGTATTTACCCTTGACAAAATAAATAAGATCGAGGAAAACCTGCATGACATAAAAGTGGTAATGCATGCTGCCGGACCTTTTGTACATACAGCACCTCCCATGGTTGAAGCTTGTTTAACTACCCAGACACATTACCTGGATATCACTGGGGAAGTACAGGTTTTTGAGCATTGTGCAGCTTTAGATGCCAAAGCCAAAAAATCAGGTATTATGATCCTGCCCGGAACGGGTTTTGATGTAGTTCCTTCTGACTGCCTCGCATTATATTTAAAGAAAAAAATGCCAGAGGCTACACAATTGTCGCTTGCGTTTGCCGGCATGAACAGTGGACTTTCTAGAGGTACTTCTAAAACAATGATAGAAAACATGGGGGGCGGAGGCTTGATC
>JALZND010000262.1:0-2040 GCA_030857845.1 Bacteroidota bacterium
GGTCTGGGAAAACCACTTTTACCGGAAAACTTGCAGCTTTCCTTAAAAAACAAAATAAGCAGGTATTATTGGTAGCTTGTGATATATACCGACCTGCAGCAATCGATCAATTAAAAGTGTTAGGGGAGCAAGTTGGGGTTGATGTTTATGCTGAACCGAATAATAAAAATGCTCTTTCAATTGCTAATAATGCATTAAAATATGCTAAAGAAAACAACAAGAAAGTAATTATTGTAGATACAGCCGGGCGACTTGCAATAGATGAGGAAATGATGCAAGAAATCACCGAGCTGAAAAAGGTCCTTAAACCTACTGAAACACTATTTGTAGTAGATTCGATGACAGGCCAGGATGCAGTGAATACGGCTAAAACTTTTAATGAAAGGCTTAATTTTGATGGGGTAGTACTTACCAAACTTGATGGTGACACCAGGGGAGGGGCTGCCCTTTCTATCCGGGCAGTTGTGGATAAGCCTATAAAGTTTATTAGCACTGGGGAAAAAATGGAAGCCATAGATTTATTTTACCCTGACCGTATGGCCCAAAGGATCCTGGGTATGGGAGACGTGATCTCACTTGTTGAAAGGGCACAACAGACCTTTGATGAAGATGAAGCAAAAAGGATCAACAAGAAAATAAGGAAAAACCAGTTTAATTTTGATGACTTTTTATCGCAGCTGGAGCAAATAAAAAAAATGGGAAATATCAAAGACCTTATTGGTATGTTGCCTGGTATGAGCAGGGCCATTAAAGATGTTGATATTGACGATGATTCATTTAAGCCCATTGAAGCAATAATACGCTCTATGACTCTGGAAGAAAGAAATACTCCTGATATCATAAATGGAAGCAGAAGGAAAAGGATTGCAGATGGAAGTGGCACCTCAATACAACAGGTAAATAACCTCCTGAAGCAATTTGGGGATATGAGGAAAATGATGAAATCTATGAACAAAATGGCCAGCGGTAAAAAAGGATTCCCTGACATGAACATGTTTGGGAAACAATAAATAGCTTTTAGCAATTAGCAATTAGAATTAGAAATAAATAAAAAAGCTGCAAAAATTAATATTTTTGCAGCTTTTTCATTCTATCATTCTATCATTCTATCATTCTATCATTCTATCATTCTATCATCCTATAATCAACCCCTATACAACACAGCATTAACTGCATCAATAGTCCTTTTTACATTTGGTAAAATTGCTTCAATAAGGGTAGGAGCATAAGGTAAGGGAACATCCATGTTGGTGATTCTTCTTACCGGAGCATCAAGATAATCAAATGCATACCTTTGAACGTGGAATGCGATTTCTGCTGAAATGGAAGAAAGGGGCCAGGCTTCTTCTACTACTACAAGCCTGTTTGTTTTCTTTACAGAATTTACAATTGCTTCAAAATCTATAGGCCTTACACTTCTCAGATCAATAACTTCTACTGAAACCCCATCTTTTTCCATTTGGCTGGCTGTTTCATAGGCTATTTTCATCATCTTGCCAAAAGAAACCAGCGTAACATCATTTCCTTCTTTTTTAACGATTGCCTTCCCAATAGGGAGCAAATATTCTTCTATAGGAACTTCGCCTTTATCGCCATACATTAATTCTGATTCCATAAAGATTACAGGATCATTGTCCCTTATGGAGGTTTTTAACAATCCTTTGGCATCATAAGGGTTTGAAGGCACAACAACTTTTAATCCCGGAGTGTTGGCAAACCAATTTTCAAAATTTTGAGAATGTTGTGATGACAACATTCCTGCATTTCCGGTTGGCCCCCTGAATACTATCGGTATATTAAATTGGCCCCCTGACATAGACATCATCTTTGCTGCAGCATTAATAATTTGATCTATTGCTACCAAAGAAAAATTAAAGGTCATGAATTCAATTATAGGCCTTAAGCCATTCATTGCTGCTCCAACGCCAAGGCCTGCAAAACCTAATTCAGAAATGGGTGTATCAATTACACGTTCAGCACCAAATTCGTCCAATAATCCCTGACTCACTTTATATGCACCATTATATTCTGCTACCTCTT
>JALZND010000262.1:2050-5357 GCA_030857845.1 Bacteroidota bacterium
TTCGCATTTCTTCCTGCAAAGCTTCCTTCAGGGCTTCTCGAAACTGTATTTCTCTCATCTGTTGTTCGCGTTGTTTTTTACGAATTTAAATATGCGGTAAAAATATGCATTCATAGTTCAATTACCAAAAAATGATTGCTTTGTAAAACCTTTTATAAAAAAAAGTCCCGGGTTTGCCGGGACTTTTTTACGAACTAATCAAAAAACTAATTTAATTATCTTAATGAACTTCTAAAAGATTCAGACTCACTGTACTGTAAGAATTCGGCATCTTTTAAAGCCTTTTCTTTAAGATCAGGATTGGCAGTTACAGCTTTTTTAAGGTTATCAGTAACCTGGTTTTCATTTTTCATCCTTGCACTGGTTACAGCAAGAAGGTAATGAGCTTCTGCATGAATTAAAGGATTGTTCATTTTAACTACTTCATTAAAAGTAGTAGAAGCATTTTGAAAATCTTTTTTCAACAATTGAGCTAAACCTTTATTGTACAAGTTTAACGGGGTTTGCTCAGCCCTTGATAATGTCTGAATAGCTTTATCATATTGTGCTGACCGTATTTCTAAAGCACCTTTTACGCCAGCTATACCTCTTCCTGTTGTTTCGGACGACTCTAATTGTGCTGCCCTATTGATCGTGCTCATTGCTTTAGAAGCATTGCCATCCATCATTTGAACAACCGCAAGATTGCTTAATACTTCAGCAGTTTCTTTTTGTTTGCTTGCTATTTCTAATTGAGTTTTGGCATTTTCAATATGCTTTCTTCTGTCTTCTTCAGAATCTGAACCTTGAGCCATTTCTAAATAGGTAGCTGCAAGGTTGCTGTGCGCCTGCCATGAATCTTGTTTTTTAACGGCAGCTTTGTATATGTTTTCCCTTTCTGCTAGAGAAGGCGTTAATGTTGCAGAATAAGCAAGTTCTTCGTTAGATAATGTATCAGCAGAAACAGCACCAGTTGCAATTTGCCTAGATAGGACGGCTATTTCAGAATCTGGTTTTTTCTCTTTTACAGTAAGGATTTCAGTTTTAGCAGTCCTTAACTGTGGATAAATATCTTTAAATAAAGTAGTTCTGTAATAAGGAAGCCTGCTCACCCTATTTTCTTTTTCAGCGAAGTCACCTTGTCCATTGATGATGCTCAAAACCTCATTTTTTTGCTCTTGGTTTAACTTATCATATCCTTGAAGCATTTCTTTTAATTCGGTCCAATCTTCAACAACAGGCTTTGCTACAAAGTTTATAGAATCGGCAGCACCTTTATAGTCATACCTTCTCATTTGGTCCCTGTAATATTTTTGAATTGCACTTGCCCTGTCGGCTGCAAGGTTTTTATTTACCCTTTCTGTTCCTTCAGGAGAGTGGGTACCGGTGATGGTCACAGTTTTGGTTACGTTTTTGTCAGCAATGAAATTCCTAAGGAAAGAACCTCGGTCACTTCTGGTCTCAGAAGTTCTAAGTTGTGAGCTTCCTTGATCAAAATAAAATTCTACGTTTGTAGGCTCCAATTCTTCTCCAGTGATATATCCATGGTCAGCATAAGCTGCATAGTTCACGTCTTTTACCATTTTGGAAGTAGTGATGATTCCATCAGCAACTTTCATTCTTGCAGAAGACCTTGATTTTTGGTTTTTAGGGTTACTAGCTACACCTTGAACAGTAAGGTCTCCATCCTGCATCTCTGGACGATATGCAAATGAATAATCTTTCTTTTGGTTTGGCTGGTCATTTCCTTTGAAATTTTCAGCAGCAAATTCAACACCTTCTAAAGGAAGCTCCTCGCCACCAAATTCATAAAAAGTATTTACAGTATATATTTTACCTTTTCTAAGCGTTTTGGCAGGTAAAGTTGCCGCCAGGCTGAAGTTAACAGTATCGGCATGAACTTCTAGTGGGTTAGGGGTTACTGTAATTTGTTGATTCTTTCCTCGTTTGACCATCTTCTGTAGTGTACATCCAGAAAAAGTAACAGCCCCCATAAGAGCTAAAGAGAAATACAAATTTCTATTTTGATTCATGATTGGTTTATTAAATTAATTAGTTCGATGTTAAGTTAATAATTATTACAAATATTGATGCAATATTAATTAAAAAAATATAAAACAATATACATTTTTAATTATATTGCTTATTATCTTTGGTTTAAATGTTTTAATGATATGGTTAAAATCCAAAATTTCTTCGAAGACAAAGCTTTTGGGGTTTGTGCAAAATTAGGCGAAAAACTCGGAGTACCAATAGCTAGCATTAGAATTTTTTTTATATATTCTTCATTTATTACCTTTGGTTCACCGGTAATTTTATATCTGGGGCTGGCATTTTTAATGAATTTCAGGAAACATCTACGTAGGAAAAACAACAGGCTTTGGTATTATTAGATCCGCAGTTCTGAATAAACTTTCTTATTTTTGAAAAAATAACTAACAATTATTGAGCCATTATATATAGGCATTTCTTTGAAATCCCCCCGGTCTTGCACTTTTGTGCGGCTGTACATTTTGCCTGAATATTTAAAATAATATAAATATGCGTTTAAAATAGCCTTGCTGCTTTCAATTTGCCCTATTACAAGGAACCTCAGACAAGCAATAAAGTCAAAAAACAACCTTATTGGGAAAATTTTAATTTTTTGGGCAGTGGAGAGGTTTTTATGAAGCATCATCAAAGAATTTCTGAAATTGAGAAAGGTTTTTCTTGAATTGGTTTTTGGCAGCGTACCTCCTCCAATGTGGAATACCTTACTTCCGCCCTGGTACATCACCTTATACCCTGCACTGTTCATCCGCCAGCACAAATCAATTTCCTCCATATGTGCGAAAAAATAATCATCAAATCCATTGAACTTATGAAAAATTGAAGATTTTATAAACATGCAAGCGCCAGTTGCCCAAAAAATTTGCTTAATGTCGTCATATTGGCCTTTATCTTTTTCAAGGGTTGTAAATACCCTGCCCCTGCAAAAAGGGTATCCCAACTTATCTATAAATCCTCCAGCTGCGCCGGCATACTCAAAAGTATCTTTTTGGTAGAAGGAGAGGATCTTAGGCTGGCAGGCAGCTATTAAAGGGTCTTTATCCATCAATGAAATGACCGGAGCTACCCAGCCAGCTGTAACTTCAACGTCTGAGTTCAGCAATACATAATATTCAGATTGTACCTGCCTCAACACTAGGTTATAACCTTTACTAAATCCTTCATTGGTGGGCAGCCTAATGATTGCTACCTCGGGGAAATTATTTTTTATATATTCAATAGAATCATCTGTGCTGCCATTATCTCCAACCACTATATGGCACCCAGCACTGTGCCGGAT
>JALZND010000029.1 GCA_030857845.1 Bacteroidota bacterium
ATCTTAAATTAAAACGAAAAAGCAGTGGTTATATATTAAGAACAAAAGAGAAAATGTTCTTTATGCTAATCCTAAATAGCACAAAATATAGTTTAAAAAAAATATATTTATATCATTTTTAAATATAAACATGCTAAACTTCCTGGTGATACCATGGTACTAATGTAGTACAGCAAACAAAATACAGCCTGCTACAAGAACTACGCTAATAACAATAACTGAAATAACCATTAATTTATACCTCATATTTATACCAGGTCAAAATGCTCCATATTGATACTACCTACAGGAACCCCTTTTTTCTCCAAAGCCACTTCTACCTGCTCCATCATAGGATCAGGACCACAGAGAAAATATATTCTACTTTTAAAATCTTCAGGAAGATATTTTTCTATTTTTTCCTCATCCAGATATCCTGATTCTCCCTCCCAATTATCATCCGTTTCTTTTAAAATATGTATAACTTCAATATCCAGTTTCTTTTTAATATCTTCTATTTCTTCATAAAAGGTAATAGACTCCAGATCTTCACTTGCATAAAAAAATAATATAGGGCATTTTGATTTTCTATCTGAAAGTGTTTTTAATATACTCATTATTGGAGTAACACCAATACCACCTGCTATAAGTACCAATCCGGAATAACCGTCAAACCTATCAGGAGTAAATACGCCATAGGGACCATCAATGAAAGCCTTATCCCCTTTTTTAAATTCTTCAACTTTACCCGTAAAATCACCTAATTCTTTAATGGTCATGGTAAAAGTTCCTCCATTTTCTGCACTTGAAGAAAAGGAAAATGGATGTTCTTCTATTTTAAAAGGACTATTACCTAAGGTTAACCACGCAAATTGTCCGGGCTTAAAATCTATACCTTTATGACCATTTGGTTTGAATTCTATAGTCCAGGTGTCTCCCCTTTCTTCTTTAATATCATTAATTATATAAGCCCTGTTTTTCAGGTACCATGGTTTAATAATCCTTATGTATAAAAGTGTAGCTATAGCAGCAATAAGAATTGCACCCCAAAAGGCCTGCTTCCAGATGTTGGAAAGGTAGTGAGAAACTCCAATAATATGTAAAAATGCAGTAATAACAGCAACAATAGCTAATATGCCGTGTAGTGTTTTCCAAATTTCATATCCTATATTTAGTTCTTTTCTAAATATAGAAATAACTACAATAATCAGTAAAGAAAATAATGAAGTTAATCCCATTAAAGCCCTAAAAGGTGCTGTTAAAGGATTTAAAAGCTGTAGGTTACTGCTATCAGTGAACATTAATATAGCAGGGTGGATAATTATAAAAATACAGGCAACCAATGATATTTGCTTATGGAACTCTATTATCATATCAATGCCGTAGGGGGCTTCAATAGTGCTAAATCTAGCAGTTAAAATAAATTGTAAGGCTAGCATAGTTAAACCCACAAAACCCAGAGCAACAGAAAATTCAGTCCAGAAGCTCCGGCCACCATCTTCCATGCCTATTAGTACAATAAAAAGTGGGGCAAGTGTTATGAACAGATACAAAGAAATCCAAAAAATACCTTTAATATGATAATCCCTGATTTTGTGCTCCATAATTCATATATACTTTACTTAGGATTTTAATGAATGTAATCCAGCTTTTGCTCAATAACTTCCCTTGAATACAAAAAGGTATTAAGTGAATTTCTTTCCAATATTTGATAAGATCTTTCTATGGAATCTACGTTAAATTGTTCAAGAACTTTGAGGTGATTGCCCTTAAGATCAAATTTTATCTGTTGGGAAGTAAATTTCATAAAATCTCTTTGTACCCCTGATAAAGTATATGATGGCATGATTTTTCATAAAAGATGAAATTGATTAGGCAATATAACAAATCCATACACTTTTACGCTACCCTGATTTACCAAAAATGAAAGACTTTTAATAATTACTTCTTTATATTTATCTGTTGAATTTTCAGGGCATGAAATCACATATTTCGAAAATTATGGTGAAACACTTTCATTGGATTCCGCACAAAGTAGTTCAATAATACACATCGGAACTATTGGGGCTTATATTGCAAAGAATAAGTATTTGATCATAAATTATCCCAATCAACAACTGGCCATTCTTGATACATTGCCTCAATTTATATCAGAAAATACATCTTTTGTTAATTGCAGAGTTGAAAATGGAAGAATAAAAGTCCCATTTACAATCAATGATACCATACAATATCTCATGTACGATACTGGAGCTAGTTTATTTCCTATAATGACCGATGATGATCACTGGAAGAAGATGGTAAGCTTGACTGGAAACAGAGATACCATTACTACTTCTAGTTGGGGAGAATATTACGATGTTTATGGATTGGAAATAAGTGTGCCGCTAAGTCTGGGCGATAAAGAATTACAATCAGCAAAAATTTACCTGAACCCCAGGTCAGATATTAAAGATTTTTTTCAGCAGGAAATATAATGGGAATTATAGGAAATGCCTACTTCTTTGATGAAATGGTTGTTTTTGATTTTAAAAATCAAAGATTTGGTATTGCTAATAGGTAATTAAAGGCTACTTCAATTCTTTATTACATAATCGGAATGGTATTTATTTTTCCATTAAAAGCAATTTTCCTTATAAAATTAATGAATGTAATTCATATAATTAATTTCATTGTTTTCTCCTTTGCAGTTGTATCACCTGCAAACTACAAATGCAAACATCTACTCGTACATCTCCATATAGTTACTTACAAAATCATAGGCACTGTCTTCCTTCTCATAAAACCTGTTCGACGAATACTTATAACCTGACAAGTCTTGTACCAGATTCCATTTACCAATCACAGGATTATTATGAATATAATCCAGCTTTTGCTCAATAACTTCCCCAGAATATAAAAAAATATGAAGCGATTTCTTTTCCATATTTGATAAGCTGTGTCTATGGAATCTACGCTGAAATGTTCAAGAACTTTTTTGTATAGATTTTGTAATCCCGACCTTAACAATTAAGCTTTTTTGGGTTTCCATATCCAGTTAAAGATCAAGGCGGGATTTATTTTGTAACCCTTACGGTCCATCCACTTTATAATCTTTTATGTTAAAATAAAAGTTTTATTGATTTTTGAAGAATATCTTTTGAATATTGTTGTGAAGAAGGTCTGTGTGCCGCAGTCCAAGGAGGAGGATATTGCAGGGGTTTACAGGTGATAACACCTGCAAAGGCGAATCACGCACAAAGGTCAGAAAAGACCGAATCATGGTCATTGTATATCAACCTGTTTGTCTATATATTTACTTTGGCTTCGGCGGATAGTGACGCACTTTAACATGTGCAGCCCTTCCATAGCCAAACGAAATTCTACAAAAGGATTACAACTGTCCGTACGATGAGGCTTTATAATCAGGACCACATACAAAGCACGGAATAAACAAGGAATTGAAACATGAAGCACTAATTTTAATCCATTAATTAAATTAATCCGGCTCCTTTACTAATTTAATTTTCATTTTGCATGCTATCTAAGGCAATCATAATTTATATTCTATTATCTTTTGCAAATTATCATATATACGGCCAACAATTAAATCTTGTAGATCCCCTAAATCCTAATAAAAAAATTATTTATAAACATAACTCCCTTGTTTCAATAAAATACTCCAACTACCCTCTTACATACATGGGAAAGCTCACCAATAATAATAGAAGAGGTTTGAAAGGTTTATCAGGACGGATCAAAAGTTTAAGTGACAGTACTATCACAATCAAAAAGATGTTAAGCAAAAAAACATTAACCTTAAATTTTGACAATATCTATCAAATAAAAAAAGAGCCTGTTTCAAAATTTATTGCTATTGAAGCTGTTGGTGCTTGTGCCATGGGTGTAAGTATGTTCATGTTTGATAGGGGTCCGTTATTTGGTGCATTTATATCCACTCCTGCAATGCTGCCATTAAATTTACTTTATCCTTTTAAAAGGATCCATGACTACGATATAGTAATTGAATAGTTGAATAATTAAAATTATAAAATCATGCAATAAAGGACTCCAGGAACTTATGAAAAACAGGGTGGATATTGTTATTTTTGATTTCTTATAGAGCATTACAGATATTGAAACGCATACCACCTCAGACTTTATCAGGCTCGGGGTGCACCCATGGGCCACGATATTTACGCCTCAGCATTTTTGTAGCTTCAACATCGCCTTCAACCTGCATTTTTATTGGATCATAAACAAGTGCTCTTCCAAGTTCCATGGAAAGATTGGCAAGTATGCAGCTGGCAGTAGAAATATGGCCATCCTCAATATCAGAAGATGGTTTGGTGCCTTCTTCAATTGCTTTAAGGAAATCGAGCATGTGCAATCTGGTAGCTGGTGCGGCATTTAGTTCAATTTTTTCTTCTTTTAAATCTTCAGGATATTTTTGTTTTTCATAAACCACGTCTTTTTCAATCTTTTTGCCCTCGCCAACCGGTGTAAAGGTATATTTCATAGTGCTGCCCTCTAAGGTTCCTTTTTCTCCATACAATTTAAACGACCAAGGATATTCAGGGTCTGCCGGTGCACCCCATGACCTATGTTGCCATATACAATTTAGTCCATCATATTCAAATACTGCCGATTGTGTATCAGATATGTTAGAAATTCCTCCTTTCTGAACAAATATTCCCCCAGTCGAGCTGATGCGTTTTGGCCATCCCAATTTCAACATCCACCGTACAGTGTCGAGCATATGGACGCACATATCCCCCATTATACCATTTCCATATTCCATAAATGTGCGCCACCACCTAACATGTGGCAGGCCCGTAAATGGACGCATTGGAGCTGGGCCTGTCCACATTTCATAATCAAAAAATTTAGGGACAGGCTCTGCAGGAGGGTTTCCATCATGACGCATGTGGTAATAACAACACATTTCTACATGCGATATTTTTCCTAATAATCCAGCATCAACAATATTTTTTTTAGCTTCTATTAAATGTGGGGTACTTTTGCGCTGTGTTCCTACCTGCACTACCCGCGCATATTTGCGTGCGGCTGCCACAATAGCCTCGCCTTCAATAACATCAACACTAATGGGTTTTTGTAAATAAACATGTGCACCGGCTTTGATGGAATCTATAGCCTGTAAAGCATGCCAATGGTCGGGTGTTCCAATTATAACAATATCTAATTTATTTTCCGAAAGCATTTTCCTATAATCGTTGTAGGTACGGGGTTGCTTTCCGGATTTTTGTCGCTGTTTTACCATAGCCGCCGCTTCATCCAACAAATTTTTATCTACATCGCATAAAGCAACAACATCCACAGGGGCCACCTGTATCAAGCGGAACAAATCGCTTTTTCCATACCAGCCAGTACCTATTAATGCCACTCGTAAAGCTTTGTCAGGATAAATTAGACCCATGCCACTTGCTCCAAATGCGGTCAATGCAAGGGAAGCAGTAGCCCCTTTTAAAAAATGTCGTCGGTCAATGTAAAAATTCTTCATCTATTAAATATATGATTTTGGATATTCCAAAATTAAGGATTTATTCAAGTTAACAAAACCAGGAACTATAATTTTGATTTAGAATGAATTCATTGAGGATTGATTAAAACTAACCTATTAGCAATTCATATCATCTTTGGTAAAAATACTTTAAAAGTGGTGCCTTCACCAACTGTGCTTTCTACTTCTATTTTCCCTCCTATATTTTCAACAATCCTTTTAATTATGTAAAGTCCAATGCCGCTTCCGGGGACATGGTCATGCAACCTTTTAAACATAGCAAAAGCTTTGGATACTTCATTGCTTTTCATTCCCAATCCATTGTCCTGAACTGATAAAACAGTAAATTCTTCCACAGCCCATGTTTTTATAAGTATTTCTGGCCTTCGTGCAAAATGCTTGTATTTAATGCTATTGAGCAGCAGGTTGCTTATAATACTTCTTAAATTCTTTTTTGAAAAAAAAATTTCTTTTATCTCAAGGTCCAAAACAATTTTAGCTTTGTTTTCATTGATCAAAATGCTGTTCGAAACTTTAAACTCATCAATAAAATCCATAAATCTTAATGGTTCGACATCCTCCTCAACAAATCTTTGGATCCTGCTGATTTCCGTAAGGTCTGAAATTGTTTCCTTAAATTTATTGATGGATAAGCTGATCATTTGAATTAGCTGGTAAGCTTTGATATTGGATAGGCTTACTTCCTGAAGCAGAATGTTGACCAATCCTTCAAGATTGGTTATAGGCGATTTAAGGTCATGTGAGGCTGTATAAATAAAATTGTCCAGATCTGTAATGGTAGTCTTCAGGGCATCATCTACCTTTTTCTTTTCAGTAAGGTCACGGGTAATTTTAGAATAGCCGATAAGGACATTTTCAGCATTGTAAATAGGGGAAAGCACCACATTTACCCAAACTAGTGATCCGTCCTTTTTTAACCTCCAGGCTTCTTCTTCAGACCTTCCATCCCTTTGGGCAACTACAAGCTCATTTTCTGGATGTCCCCTCCTAATTGCTTCATCAGGGTAAAAAATAGAAAAATGTTTGCCGATTATCTCATTTTCAGAATAGCCTTTTATCCGTTCTGCTCCCTTATTCCATGTTACAATATAGCCTTTTGTATCTAAAATGAATATTGCATAATCTTTCACGCTGTTAAGGAGCAACTTGTACCGTTCTTCACTTTCGTACAAATTTTTCTCTGCAAGTTTCCTTTCCGTCAAGTCACGGGTTATATTATAGTACCCGATTAAATTATTGTCTTTTAAAATAGATCCAAGAATATAGCTTGCCCAAAAAAGCTTCCCTCCTTTTCTTATCCTCCACCCTTCCGCTTCAAACCTGCCAAATATTCGGGCTTGATCTAATTCATAAGTTGGCACACCTTCCTCAATACTTTGCCTTGTATAAAAGGTAGTTAACGATTTGCCAATAATTTCTTTTTCGGAATATCCCTTAATTTTTTTTGCGCCTTTATTCCAGGTTACTACCAACCCATTTTCATTGAGCATGTATATTGCGTAATCTGAAATATTTTCGATTAGTAACCGGAAATGATCTTCGTTTTCATTTTTTCTTTGCTCATCTTGATTCTTTTCAGAAAGGTCTTTTATAATTTTAGAATAACCAATAATAGTTTTGTCAGGGCCATAAAGAGGTTTTAAAAAGACACTGGAAAAAAACAAAGAGCCATCTTTTCTTACCCTCCATCCTTTATCAATAAAATCACCGTCTTCCCTTGCTTTCTGGAGCTCATATTCTGGATAACCTGCTTCTACTGAATCAGATGTATAAAAGGTTGAAAAATGTTTTCCAAGAATATTTTTTTCCTTATAACCATATAAAACTTCGGCACCTGCATTCCACACTACCACTTTCCCATTGGTGTCGAGTGATATCACAGCATATTCTTTTATACTTTCTATAAGCAGCTTATACCGGTCTTCACTTTCCTTCAGCAGATCTTTTTCTTTTTTTAAATGGGTGATGTCACGTGTTATTTTTATAAACCCAGCAGAATTTTCATTTTCGTCATAAAGCGCCTCTACCACTACATGGGCCCAAAATAAATTTCCGTCTTTTCTTTTGCGCCATCCCTCAACCTCAAATTTGCCATTGAGGATTGCTTGCTTTAATACTTCATCAGGGACTTGTTCTGCAACAAGGTCATCCGGGTAAAAAATTGAAAAATGTTTTCCAATAATTTCTTCCTTTTTGTAGCCTTTTATTTTGAATGCCCCATTGTTCCAACTCCTTATATATCCTTGAGCATCAAGCATAAAAATAGCGTGTTCCTTAATATGGTCTACAATTTCATTTGGTAAAAAATTAAATCCACTTTCACTTTCAAAAGAATTACGCGTCATATTTTAAAAAATCAAGCAAAAAAATGATTTAAGAAAATTAAGATAAAAAATAATCGTATACCAAAATCAATTTTTTAAATTTAATTGCAGAATATTTTTGTAAGATTAAGTTATATTAATTAATTTAAATTTCATTTTTAAGGCATTTTAAGATTGTTCTGGTTCAAATATTTTGGGATTAAACAAAATAATATCCAGTAACTTTTCATTTTTTTAGTTGATTTTGAAGTCGATTTTGTTTAAAAAGGAGAAAGATCAAATAGATATTTGGTGCTCGATTAAACAATGTAAATTTTGTTTTGTATAAACTATCCGCTACCAATTCAAGGTTCAGCCTATTCGTCAATTTTCTCTGGAATTGGATTTTAATCCTACCAGGGGCAGTGCCATTTTTAAAATCAGACCAGATGGTAAAACAAAAAGATATTTAAGGGTAGTTTATTGTTGAAAATAACGTATATTAGTATTGCAAATGCAACCCTCAAAATATGAAAAAGTCTATTGGCGAAATTAAAATTCTAAGTTCTAAGGGTGAAAAAATAGAATCTATATCTGTAGATAAACAAACTAAATATTTCCTATCCGGATCCGGGAAGAAAATAGGAAATCAAAAGAAAAACCATAAACCTTCCACCTTTGAGAAAAATTCTTCAGTATTATTAGCTAATAAGGAAGGAGTTCTTTCTTATCATGAAGTACAACCAGTTTTCAATTTTTTGGGGTATAACCAAAAAGAAGTTGCTGACGCATTAGACCTCAATCCCAGTACGTTATCCCGGTGGAAGAGAAATGAAAAAAACGAAACATTAGGAAAGCTCCAGTCTAAATTTGTATCGGAAATTGATGAAGTTATAGCTAAGGGAGTAAAATTGTTTGGCTCGGAAGATAATTTTAAAGTTTGGATAAACAGCCCTAATTACGCTTTAGGTGACGTAAAACCAATTGAACTGTTAAAAAATCCATACGAAATTGAAGTTGTTAACAACGCACTTGAAGCAATATCATGGGGTAATTTAATGTAGATGAAGTATTACAGATTAATGGAAAACCTTCCCGACAGATCTCCATTAGGGTATGGTGCAGCTGGTGCAAGATGGAACCTGAAAGGTATACCTTTAATATATGCGTGCAATCATTTGGCTTTGAATTACCTGGAACTTCTATCCATCAAAGGCCCCTCTGTTGCTAAATCAATATGGAGTTTGATTACTATTGAGGTCTCTGGCGAAATCCCTCATTTAGACCCAAGTAGCTTGCCTATTGACTGGAGAATGAGGCCCTATCCGGGATCAACCCAACAAATTGGAAGCCAATGGGCTCAAAACAAGAAAAGTGTCTATCTAAAAGTACCTTCATGCAGAATACCTCTTGTCGGATATTCAGAAGAACATAATTTATTGATCAATCCTTTGCATCCTGATGTCAACAATCTAATAAAGCTTGTAGGTTCAGAATCTGTGTTGTATGAAATAAATTCTTTCTAATATTAATCTGGCTAATCGGTTGAAAATTGAAATAATGTATTACAAACCTACTTTAAACACTCAGTTTATCAGGTCTTCTTCAATTCAATGATGGTAATTTCGGGGGGCATGCCAATCCTTCCGGGAAAGCCAAGATAACCAAAACCCCTGTTTACATAAAGATGCTGGTTTGCTTCATTGTACAATCCTGCCCATTGTTTATAAACATATTGTGAGGGGCTCCATTTTACATTTCCTATCTCAACCCCAAATTGAAAGCCATGGGTATGCCCAGAAAATGTCAAATCAATATCCGGAAAAAGAGGCCTCACCTCGGCATCCCAATGGCTCGGGTCATGTGACAGGAGCAATTTTATCGGAGCTTCTTCAGTGCCTTTATATGCCTCTCTTAACTTCCCATACTTTGCAAATCTACCAGCCCCCCAGTTTTCAACACCAATTATTGCGATTTCATCTGAGCCTTGCTTTATTTTCCTGTTTTCGTTCAGCAGTATGTCCCATCCCATATTTTTATGTGATTGGATAAGGTCGGCAAGGTTATTTGCTTTTGCCTCTTGAGAGGACCAGTTGTGATAGTCACCATAGTCATGGTTACCGAGGATAGAATACACCCCAAGTGGCGCTTTGATTTTACCAAACACATCCAGGTAATTGTTCAACTCAGTGGCCTGGTTGTTCACAAGGTCTCCTGTGAAAAATACCAAATCGGGCTTTTCTCTAAGGACCATTTCTATGCCTCCCTTTACGGCTGTTTTATTGAAAAAGCTACCGCTATGGATATCTGATAGCTGACAAATTTTGATGCCGTCAAAAGACTGTGGGAGGTTGGGCATAAAAACTTGCTTCCTCCTGATCCTGTAATCATGTGCACCAACGAGGATCCCAAATGCCATACCCGTAAATGGTACTGCTGCGGCAACCAATGCAGTTTTTACTAAAAAATCTGAGCGGGTTATCCCTTCCCCGGTGGTGTTAGCTTTCGGGTTTTGCAGCTTCTCTGCTGCCCACTTTACAACCCTCACCAGGTCATCAATAAGTAAAAATAATACTGCAAAAAGTTTTGAAAAATAATTCACAAAAATTATTGCCATGATAAAATTCCTGAAGATCCTCCCGGTTTTATCTGCATTGCCAAAATGATATATAAAAAGCAAAATGATTGTGATGGCAAAAAGCCCCCAATATGCTATTGTAACTCCTTTCTTAATGGAAGGTGAAACATTTGCCAATAGAACTTTTATCCCTTGAAATACATATAGATCAATTAAGAAAAATATAATTGCTATTAATGGTATTATAATTAATTTGTTCATAATGTTAATAAAAAGGCAGTTTCCCTTACGAGAAACTGCCTTTTTTAAATTAGATTTTATAAAAGGAATTCCGTTTCAATAATCTTTTAATTTTAATAGTCCGGTTATTGAAAGCCAGTTTAATCTTCACTTGGTTGCGCACTCATTTTCAGGTTTACACCTGTTTTTCTACCAATCCACAACATTCCTTTTTCTGATAATAAATACATAACAGGCACAACAATCAAGGTTAGAAATGTAGCGAAAATCAGACCAAATATAATCGTCCATGCTAGTGGTGCCCAGAACATAACACTATCTCCACCAAGGTAAAAATCAGCATTATAACTGGTAAAGAACTTTATAAAGTCGATATTAATTCCTACAGCTAATGGAATTAAACCTAACACTGTAGTAATAGCAGTAAGCAGTACAGGACGAAGCCTTGTTTTTCCTGCCTCTTTAATAGCAACCATAATTTCAGCAATACTTTGATCGGTTCTTCCGGTTTCTTCAGCTAATCTTCTTCTTTTAAGCTCAATAAAATCAATCAATACAATTGAATTATTTACTACAATTCCGGCAAGTGAAATTATCCCAACCATGGTCATCATGATCACAAAGTCCATTTGAAAAATGATAAGCCCCAAAAATACCCCTGTAGTACTGAAAAGCACAGATGTCATTATAATTAAGGGGGCTGTAAACTTATTAAACTGGGCTACTATTATAAAGAAGATCACAAATATTGCCAACAAAAGTGAGCGCATCAGGAAGGCCATTTGCTCTGATTGTTTTTCCTGTTCTCCGGCAAATTTAAATTCGTAGCCGGAAGGCATCGGAAAATCTGCCAATGCATTTTTTATATCTTCATTTACAACAGTGGCGTTGTAGCCACCCAATACATTTGATGTTAGGGTTACAATTCGTTTTTGATCTTTTCTTTTAATATTTCCATAAGTTGTACTAAGTTGGGTACTTGCTACAGAAGAAATAGGAACCTGACGGATTCTTCCATCACTTTGGTCTCTAAAGGTTATGCTCTTATTTACAAGGGCTCCCATATCGTAGCGGTATTTATCATCCATCCTTAGCTGAATTTCATAATCATCTTCACCTTCCTTGTATTTGGAAATTTCTTTGCCAAACAGAGAAGTCCTGATTTCATTGGCAACGGAATAAGTAGACAAACCAAACCTCCTTGCTTTTTCCCGGTCAAGGTCAACGATCAATTCCGGCTTTCCTGTTTCAATATCGTGGTTAAGTTTTTCAATCCCCACCACATCAGACTCATTTATGTAAGTCTTCATATTTTCAGCGATATCTACAAGAGTAAATATATCATCTCCTATAACTTCAATGGTTACTGCTTTCCCTGCAGGTGGCCCATCAACATTTTTGGCCACAGTTACAGATACGCCCGGATTTCCTGAAATACCTTCTCTTAGTTCATCCATAATTTTGGTAGTACTAATGCCTTCCCGGTATTTAAAATCGACAAAATTAACCGTAATACGTGCTTTATGCGGGGTTTCAGAATTGCCTATTGATGACATATCATTCGGATCTCCTGTTCCTTCTCCAACATTGGCTATTACAGATTCTACTGCTTTTGAATAAGGTTCTACAATAGCCACAACCTTTTTCTCCAGTAATTTAGTAAACCGGTCAGTAGCTTCTATATCTGTACCATTGGGAAATTCAATAAAAACATTTACATATTTAGGCTCATTATCTGGGAAATAGAGCACATTAGGCGGAAAAATTGCCATTAATACAAATGAAAAAATCAACAGAAGAAAAGTGCCAATGAAGATAAATACAGGATTTTTTCCTCTTAAAGCAAAATTAATGATGCGGTTGTACAATCTCTCCAACCAAGGAAGAAAAGAGCTTTGAAAAACATCGGAGAGGGGTCTCAGCAAAAAGTAATTTAAGACCATCAATATTGAAAATAATATAACCAAATTTCCTACCCAATAAATCTTCAAAAATATAAAAATGATACCGATCACTAAAAGAATTACGGCATCCCGGATGAGCTTTTTCTTGTTAGTGCCTTCCTCATTGCGCACATTCATGTAACGCGCTATGAAAACAGGATTAATTACCAATGCTACAAACAATGAAGATGTCAAAGCAACTATAAGCGTAATAGGAAGGATTTTCATAAATTCTCCTTCAAGGCCCGGCCACATCGCCAAGGGTAAAAATGCTGCCAGAGTAGTGGCCGTGGATGATATAATAGGAAGTGCCACTTCACCTACACCCAATCTTGTAGCGTTCCATAGGCTGTAACCTTCTTCTCTTAATCGATATACGTTTTCAACTACCACTATTCCGTTATCCACCAACATCCCCAGGGCCATTATCAACCCAAATAAAACCATCATGTTGATGGTCATACCTAAAGCACCCAGAATGATAAAAGTCATGAACATAGACATGGGAATGGCCATACCTACAAAAAGCGCATTTCTGGTACCTATGAATAAAAGCAAAACTATTACCACCACAATAACACCTGAAATGATGTTATTTTCCATGCTGCTCACCATTTCTTTTGTGAAAGATGACTGATCATTGGTAATGCTTACATTTAACGAAGCAGGAAAACGTTCTGCTTTTGCTTGATTTAAGATTTTGTGGATTTTCTCCGTAGCTATTAATAGATTTTCCCCACTTCGTTTTACCACATCAAGCATTACAACCGGCTCCTCATAAAGCCTTGCATAACTTACAGGATCTTTATAGTCAAACTCAATGGTGGCGATATCACTTAAATATACAATGTTACCTTTTTCATGTTTGATAATAACATCTGCTAAATGTTGTGGGTCAGTAAATTCCCCTACTATCCTAATGGCCCTTCGCACATCATTATCCAAGATATTTCCACCGGAAATAGTTACATTTTCACCTTGTATAGCAGTTTCAATATCAGAATAACTTACCATACGCGCTTCCAGTTCGTACGGATTTACTTTAATTTTTACTTCTCTTTTGCCAAGTCCCCTGATATCAACCTTTGAAACCTCTTTTAATGCCTCAAATTTTTCTTCAAGATATTCTGCGTACTCTTTTAATTCTTCATTATTAAAGTTTCCGGAAAGATTGATATTCATGATAGGAAACTCAGAAAAATCAAGTTCGAATACGTTGGGATCTGATGGCAAGTCGGTTGGTAGCTCTGGCTTTGCCCGGTCAACGGCATCTTTTACTTTTGACAAAGCTGTTTCAACAGGTGTTTCAGGACTGAACTCCACGATTATTGTAGAATAATCCTGGACAGAATTGGAAGTAACTTTATCCACTTCGGATATTGAATTCAATTCCTTTTCAATTTGCCTGGTGACCAGGTTTTCCATATCAACAGGTGAATTTCCCGGATAGGGAGTCCCTATATATACAATGGGTTGTTTAATTTCAGGATAGCTGTCTTTAGGAAGGCTTTGATAGGTCAATACGCCCATCACAATGATAATAAAAGTAAGGAAAAACACTGACACGCTATTTTTCAACGATAGCGTGGTCAAAGGGAATTGCTTATCTACTTTATTTGGAATATTTTCGTTTTGTGTATTCATTTTAGAAGAAGAATCTTAATTTATATTTGAAACTTTTTTAGTTTCTTCATTAGCAGCAATGGCAACCTCTACGCCCTCGGTAATATCCCGAAATCCTTTATCAACCAATTCCTCACTCCCTTTCAATCCTTCTAAGATTTCAGTCTGTCCGTTATAAGATAATCCTGATTTCACACGGACTTTAGTGGCTACATTATTATTGTTGTTTTTAGCAATAGCATAAACATATTCACCTTGATCATCTCGTAAGATAAGCCGGGTAGGAAGGGCAATTGCTTCAGGATTTACATAATCTATAATTTCCAGAATAGTGACCTGATTGGGTTTTAAAACGGCTTCTGTTTTCGGCAATTTCACTTCAACTCTAAAAGTTCTGTTTTCAGCATTTATAACACTGCTTACAGAAGAAATGGATGAAATAAGGCGCTTATCCTGTACCGGAAAATAAACCTCCACCTTATCACCAGTTACCACTTTACCGACATATCTTTCAGAGACATCTGCCTGAATGTACATGTCATCGGGACTTGTAATTCTTACCAAAGGCATTCCAGGACTCGACATCTCGCCTTGTCTTGCTTGAACTTCATCAACAATACCCTTAAAAGGAGCTCTGATAATTGCCTGGTTTAGTTGTGCCTGTGCGGTAGCCAGTTTACTTTCAATAGATTCTTTGTTGTTTTTTGCTTGCAGATATTGTACTTCTGTTCCAATTTTTTGTTCCCATAAGCGGGTTTGCTTTTCATTAAGCGTATTGGCAAGTTCTAAAGCAGAATTAAGCTCATTAATACTGCTTTTTATAATCTGTGCATCTAATGAAACCAATAATTGTCCTTTATTTACTTCTTGTCCCTCCACAACATGGACATTTTGAATAACTCCGGGAACCTGGCCACTTATTAAAACATTTTTTCTGGACGCCACAGCCCCCCGTACATCTACTTTGTGTTCAAAAGGATTTTTCTTGGCGGTTATTGTGGAAACTAAAATAGCTTTATGGCTTTCCTGAGCATAATCCGGGTCAATTTCTTTCAGGTCAGTCTCTAGTTTGGCAATTTTCTCTTTTAAGCTTTGGTATTCTTTTCGTGCTTCCTGCAGCTCTTTCCTTTTTTCAGCTGCATCTGAATTATCTCCCCCGCATGCTGTAACAGCAAGAGCAAAGACCAGTATTATATAAATTGATTTTTTCATATTTAAAATAATTGTTGTTAAGCCTGATTGATTTTTTATATTTTGATTAGCCATAAACTATCTTGTTAATAATCCTATTGCGTTATGAAGATCTAATTGTGAAATCATGGCATCGTAAAGTGCATTATAGTAATTGTTCTGTGCCTCTCTTAAAGCATTTTCAGCATCAGTTACTTCAAAGTTTGAACCAACCCCTTCGTTATATTTGATTTTTGTGACACGGGCTACTTC
>JALZND010000263.1 GCA_030857845.1 Bacteroidota bacterium
AACTCCTGAACCGAGAACTCCTGAACTATCTGAACTATCTGAACTATCTGAACTATCTGAACTACCTGAACTACCTGAACTCCTGAACTAAGAACTACTAAATCGAGAACTCCTGAACTACCTTTCGCTAAAAGCTAATAGCTAATCACTAAAAGCTATTTAAATCTTTTAATAAAAATTGGCTGACGGGTTTTGTTTTAGAGAAAAAAGAGATATATTTGCAGTCCATTTTGCGAAAATAAAATCCAATTAATTTATATAATGTACGCAATAGTTGATATAGCCGGAAAGCAGTTCAAAGTAACACAAGACCAGTTCGTTTATGCCCCATTAATGGCAGGCGAAGAAGGCGCTTCCGTAGAGTTCGGTAATGTATTGTTGACTGATGACAATGGTACTATCGAAGTAGGTGGCCCTTTCATAAAAGGCGCTACAGTGGCAGGTAAAATCCTGGGCCATGTAAAAGGTGACAAAGTAATTGTATTCAAGAAAAAAAGGAGAAAAGGGTACAAGAAGAAAAACGGTCACAGACAAGATTTTACAAAAATCCTTATTGAAGGAATTTCTTTAAACGGCAAAAAATAATTTAAGAAATGGCACATAAAAAAGGTGCGGGTAGTTCCCGTAACGGAAGAGAATCTCATAGCAAACGCCTTGGCGTTAAAATTTATGGCGGACAAGTTGCCATAGCTGGAAATATCCTTGTAAGACAAAGAGGAACATCACACCATCCCGGTAATAATGTTGGCATTGGAAAAGACCATACCCTGCATGCTTTGGTTGATGGCGTTGTGGTATTCAAAAAAGGTAAAAAAGACAGGTCTTACGTACATATCGAGCCTGTTCAGGCTTAATTGTAGCTGTATTTTTAAAATACAAAAGAAGCACAAAACGCATGTTTTGTGCTTCTTTTGTTTGATCAATTTTTATTATTATCCATATTTTGACCTGTGACGGTCTAATTTCATTTGTGGGATGTAATGAATGGCGTTCCTATGGATTCCCGGAGTGGCTCTGCTACCATTGCCAAATTTATGGTATGAAATCTTCATAAGTCCAGCTGGAGTAAGATACTTGCCGGCTACAATTATCTTCAACAGGCATTGACCTAAGGCTATCTTGACTTTTTTAAAAAGTTTAAAAACTTAATCCCCAATATATTGTTATTAAAAAATTATTATTGCCAATAAAAAATATTAAATTTTTGTTTTTATTATCTTTATACAAAATAAAATTTTGTTTTTCAAATCATAATGAGCCTTATCAATAAATTAGATAAAATAGATAGAAAGATATTAGAGATTTTACAGAGCAATGCTAAAATCACAAATGCACAGCTTTCGAAGGATATCGGGCTATCGCCTGCACCTACCTTGGAGCGGGTAAAAAAGCTTGAAACTTCTGGGATAATCAGCAGCTACCATGCCAAGCTTGACATGGAAAAAATAGGGCTTGGCGTCAGCACCTTTGTTCAGGTGACCTTGGTAGGCCACAACAAAGGCAATATTGATATTTTTGTAAATGAGATCAACAAGATCGATGAAATCATAGAATGCCACCACATTACAGGAACTGGGGATTTTATCCTGAAAGTAACCGCCAAGGACATAGCTTCCTACCAAAAACTGATGCTGGAAAGGGTAAGCGAGATAAAGGTAGTAGATAATATGCAATCCATGGTGATCCTGTCAACATTTAAGGACCGCAAAGTGCTGCCCGTGCCTGAATAGCTCCCCCAGTTTTTTTCATATTCAAAGTTATTCCTCACAACACTGTAATCTAAAATAAATTTAATTATTTTGGTTCTTCAAATATAGCCAATGGAAAGAGAGCAAAACTTAATATTAAAAGAAAGGCAGGTATTACAGATGATCAAAAGGATTGCCTATGAAATTTATGAGCGAAATTTTAAGGAAACGGAACTTGTTATTGCCGGGATTGATGAAAACGGTTATGTGCTTGCGAAGATGTTGATAGAAGAATTAAAAGTCATAGCTCCACTCAAACTAATATTGGCAAAAATAACAATAGATAAACTCCAGCCAAAACAAAGCGAAGTGCACCTGGATATATCCAATGAAGCGCTCATGTACAAAAACATCATCATTACCGATGATGTGCTCAACACGGGCAGGACACTGGCATTTAGCCTAAAAGCCTTCCTGAACCTTGAGGTAAAGAAGATCGAAACTGCAATCCTGGTAAACCGGGGCCATACCTTATTTCCCATAGCAGCAGATTATTATGGCTATGAGCTGAGCACTACCTTAAAAGAACATATTGAAGTAAACCTTTCAGGAAATAATGCCGGGGTTTATTTGCACTAATGATAGAATGATAGAATGATAGAATGAGGGAATGAGGGAATGAGGGAATGAGGAAAAACCTGAACTATGTTCCTGAACTATCTGAACTTTCTGAACTGAGAACCCCTGAACTGTGAACTGTGAACTGTGAACTCCTGAACTATCTGAACTAACCGAACTGTGAACTTCTGAACTACAAAACGCTAACCGTTAAAAAATGTCCATCCATAAAGCAGATATAAAAAAGGTAACGACCCATCAGCTCCAGGAAATGAAGCTCAGGAAGGAGAAGATCAGCATGCTCACTGCCTATGATTTTTCTATGGCCACGATTCTTGATGCTGCAGGCATTGATGTGATTTTGGTGGGCGATTCCGCCTCCAATGTAATGGCAGGCTATGAAACCACGCTCCCCATTACACTTGACCAAATGATATACCACGCCTCTTCTGTGATCAGGGGCATTAAAAGATCGCTGGTGGTTGTTGATATCCCATTTGGGTCCTACCAGGGAAGCTCTTCAGAAGCTTTGCGGTCTGCCATCCGGATCATGAAAGAGTCGGGCGCACATGCGGTAAAAATGGAAGGCGGTCATGAGATTAAAAAGTCTATATGCAAAATTATTAGCGCCGGGGTGCCTGTTATGGGCCACCTGGGGCTTACCCCACAGTCAATTTTTAAATTTGGCACCTATTCAGTAAGGGCAAAAAAAGAAGAAGAGGCTCAGCAGCTACTAGCCGATGCCAAGCTGCTGGAGGAATGTGGTTGTTTTGGTATTGTCCTTGAAAAAATACCTGCCGAGCTGGCAAAAAAAGTAGCAAGCGAGGTTGCCATTCCAATTATTGGGATTGGTGCCGGGCCTGATGTTGATGGTCAGGTACTTGTAACGCACGATATGCTTGGCATCACCCAGGAATTCAAGCCCCGTTTTTTGAGAAGATATGCAGATTTGAATACCATTGTTTCCGATGCCGTCAAAAACTACATTTCAGATGTAAAGAATAAGAGCTTCCCAGATGATAAAGAGAAGTATTGAATATCTAAATAATGTTTTTTTAGTTTCAAATTTCCGCGAACCAAGCCCATTTTGGAAGCTACATTTATATCTTTTGATTCTAAATGATAAACACTGAAAATGCTATTGCAACAACTTTGATCAAACAATCATTTCCTTCAGGTTCCAACTTAAGCACTCCAAGCCCGTGCAGGCCTCGTTTCCTCGACGCCATTTATTTTTATCCGCACAATCCCCCACTGACCCAAAGATAAAAAGAGACGGCTAACGAGGAAACTGGAAAGTTAAAATCAGCCACAATACCTTATTCATTTAAAAAAAACTATTACGGGTAACTTAAGGAATCTAATGTAAAGATTTTTCCCACACCCAAACACACACTCACTCCCAAACTTGCACTCACTCCCAAACTGGTGGCTAAACGAGGGAAAACAGGAAAGAAAAAATCAACATAAACCATCTTTATCTTTAAAAATAAAGCTATTATGGGAGACAAAAGGAGCCAATTGTAAAAGTAAATGTTGGGAACGGGGAGATGCGCGCAAGCCCGGTGGATTTGGCTGGTGCGGCAGTGAGTGGTGGCCAGGCGGCCTGCAGCGTAAAGGCAACGGCAGGTGCGGGAATTTAAATCCACCTTGAATTTTTGTTACTTTTTGTTTCAAGACAAAAAGTAAAGGAAGTTGGTATCAACATTTAAATCCGAAGATAAAAAAGACGGCTCACGAGGAAACTTGAAAGATAAAATCAGCCAAAACAGCTTATTCGTTTAATTAAAGCTTTGTGGGCGACTTAAGGAATGTAATATCCTGTAACGTTTTCCCATACTCAAACTCATACTCAATTCCAAAATAGCCATTACAAACCTTCATTATTACACAAATTCGCTGCCCCTCTTTCATCAACAGTATCCCCAAACCAGGCAATAGCATAATTATCCTTTATGGCTATGCCTAAAGCTTTCCATTCCACTTTTTTCCAGATTTCCAGGTTTATCATTACCTGGTTGTGGCCATGGCTCTTTTTCCAACCTTCTAATGCAGCACTTGGCTTAGCCTCGCTTGAATTCCAATATACAATTTCATAGCCCGCTGCCGGATAGCCGGCTATTTCTTTTGGCTTGTCCCACATGCAATTTGGATCTTTATGGTTATCGGTGTAGCAGCAGCCTGTCCAATCGTCTTGCTGAGACCAGCTGTGGGGGTTGCACTTCGCTCTTTGACTAAGGTCATAGTTTTCGTTCAGGTCCCAAGCGTGTGATTTTGCCACTTTTGTGAGTGCCGCTGACAATGGAATTGCAGGTAATTTCTTTTGTTTCCTATAGTCGTTGATACCTTCAAACAAAGCCTTCTCGTCAACGCTCAAACAAAGTTCTTCTTCCTCAGGCCCAACATTCTGAGCTTTGCTGCTTTTCATATCTGCCTGGCCCAAAAACAATAAAAACAACAATTGGAAAATACTCAGATAAATCATGTTAAGTTTATTATTTCTAACTTCCCCCAATAATTAATATTGTATTTAATGAATACTGTTTATTTATAAGTACTTCGGTAATAATTGAAGCTTTATTTTTGGCTATATAATGATATTGACTTATTTTTAAATTTATTTTTACCTTTACGGCCAAGCTTTTTTTTTGAAAATTAAATTTTTTAATAAAGAACTAAATTTATCCTAGAAACATTCGATTAATCTTTACTTATGAGCGGACAGAAAATAACAATTCAAGGCGGGAAACTTTCAGTTCCTGACCAACCTACAATTCCTTTTATAGAGGGCGATGGAACAGGTGTAGATATTTGGCCGGCTGCAAAGCTGGTAATTGACGCTGCGGTAGATAAAGCCTACCAGGGAAAAAAGAAAATCCATTGGAAGGAAGTTTATGCTGGAGAAAAGGCTTATAACATGAGCGGAAACTGGCTTCCTGAAGAGACTTTACAAGATTTCCGTGACTACCTGGTGGGAATAAAAGGGCCCTTGACTACCCCTGTGGGAGGTGGAATCAGGTCATTGAATGT
>JALZND010000264.1 GCA_030857845.1 Bacteroidota bacterium
ATTTATTGACGACGATGTACCTGAATGGATAAAAGGCGATTATACCAAACTCAACCAGATACTCAATAACCTGATCAGCAATGCAATAAAATTTACAGAAGAGGGATCTGTATCTCTCGATATATATATGCAAAGTCAGACCAAAGGACAGATAACGTTGCTTTTTGAAGTCTCTGATACAGGAATTGGTATTCCTAAAGATAAACTGGAGCATATTTTTGATCCTTTCCACCAGGCAAGCAGCTCTACGTCAAGGAAATTTGGTGGTACTGGTTTAGGCTTGTCTATCATCAAAAACATGGTGGAATTGCAAAAAGGTAAAATAGAAGTTGAAAGTGAAGAAGGTAAAGGATCTGTTTTTAAGATGTACCTAACCTTCAACAAAGCACCAGAGTTGATCCATAACAACCCATACGTCCAAAATCAACAAGAAATATCGGAATACAAGATCATCAATGATTTTAAGATATTGTACGTGGAAGATGTAGAATCCAATCAATTGCTGATTCAATGCTTGTGCAAAGAATGGGGCATTGAGCTGGAAATGGCCAAAAATGGGTTTGAAGCAATAGAAAAAGTACAATCATACAAGCCGCACCTCATCCTGATGGACCTTCAGATGCCCGGAATGGATGGGTATGAAGCTACTGAAAAAATAAGGGCCCTTCCTGATGAATACTATAAAAGCCTCCCCATTATTGCCCTTACAGCTGAAGTTTCTGAATCTTCAAAGGCATTGATCAAAGAGGTAGGCATGAATGATTTCCTTCTTAAGCCTATTGATACAGATGAGATTTACGGAAAGCTTTCATTGTACTCTAACATGCATGAAAAAATGATGCTGGATAGCAAAAGGAAGCTGCTATCGGATTCGGTATCGTTTTATAATTATGTAAATTTTAGCAAAACTGAAGAACTATATAAAAACGATACCATAGGATTTATAAAACTGCTCAACCTCTTGGTTCGTGAATTTGAAGGCTATCATGTACAGATATTAAAGGCAGTAAAAGAAAAAGACCCTAAAGGATTAAGTTTTGTAAAACATAAAGTTGCTTCCACAATTCAATCTTTTAACCTGAAAGAACTTGCAGATTTGCTGGTAAAAATACAACATATTTTATCAAACGAACCTAATTCCATTAATGAAAAGGAATTACTTGAAGAATGCGACAATTATTTTAATGAAATTTCCAATGAGTTCAGGATCAAAATAAAAGACACCTCACGGATAGCGAAAAATGGGTAAGCTAATCAAAAGTACTTCTGCTGAAAATCTTATCGTTTTTTTAATGGCCCATTTTTATTCAAAAAGGGATTTCAAATTTTACCAGAAATCTTCAAAATACCTCCAGAAGGACGAGCATTGTTTAGTAGACTTGTAAACTCTATTTTAACCCTCAACTTTCTTCATGATCATTGCATGCAACTCTTTAGGAAGAAAGTAATTGGTATACCCATCTTTATCAATTGATATGGGGAACATAGTGAACCTGTTGTTAAAGTACCAATAATAATTGGCATTAATAGGTCCGGGATCTTCTTCGTAAAAGTTAAAAATCATATTGTGGATTTCTCCAATTACCAATGAAATTTCTCTTCCATTTATGGGATGTACAAATCCGGAACCCCTTGTAGGGATCATGACCAGGGAACCATAGTTCCCCTTTGCAAAACCCGCATTCTTCTCAAAATCCCGAAGGTAGCTCACAGAATAATCACCACTGAAAAAAGTATAAAGTTCAAAACCTTCAGGGTATGATTTTTTATCAATAGTAACTTTTTGTTTATTGATGTTTTTCTGGGCAACTTCAAAAACTTTTTCTTTCTCTAAACCCCATTTCTTGAAATATTTTGATTCTACTGGAGTAAATTTTTCAGGAAAATCAAAGACCAATGTCGTTTTGGTTAGTTCAAAATCAACAGTGTATATAATTTTCCCCTGAAAATCAACAGATTCAAAATAACCGTCAGGATACACTCGAAGGCTTAACATATGTTTAATGCTATCAAAATCCCATAAATTGTATTGAAGTTCGGGTTTATTAAGAAGTTTTTCAAAATGTTCTTCAATATGTTTTTCCCAGCTATACAAATTCTCCCCAGATAGGGTCCTGATGAGGTTATCCATTGGGATTTGATGGTGCTCGTGTGAATTGTCATCAAAAAATATTACCCCATCACTAATATTTTCAATATTGCCATAATTTTCAAGGAAATCCTGCACAAGTTCAAGAACTTTGATATAATCTTCTTCGCAAAGTAGATGATTGTACCTGACAGGTAGCTTTTCAAAAATCGTTTTAGACATAATCAATATTAGATTAATAAGGATAAATATGGTTTGCATCACTTTAAGCCTGTGTTTTACTTAAAGCAACCCTCAATTTTTAAATTTTAAATTGTCCTCCAAATTATATATCCAACTTTAATTTTTTTATTGATAATATGTAAAATTATTACTTGCTGTATAAAAAGGATATTTAAGATAAAAACAAGCTGGAGGGTAATTTTTAGGGCTATTTTATTTCATTTTAATCATGATATTTATATATGATAAATTGTCCATGCATTTTCACCTGTAAACTTATTGCTAGTTCTATTATGAGGAATAATTCAAATATCATTCACAGGCTGTTCTTTTTTGTAATTGCTTTTTAATACCTTTACCCGGCAATGTCCTTTTGATAATAGCATTTCCACAACCGGTACTTAATTTCATCAAACCTAAAATGGCAAAGTCAAAACCATTAAAAAATGTAACTATAGGTCAGGTATTTAAGACCATCATCTGGCCGCGTAGAAAACAGCTTTTATTTGGGCTGGGTTTAATTGTAATCAGCAGGTTATCGGGGCTCGTTTTGCCGGGGGCAAGTAAATATTTAATTGATGATGTTATTCCTAATGGTGATTTAGAATTGCTGAAATGGTTGATAATTGCAGTAGTAGTGGCAATAATCATTCAATCAGTAACTTCATTTGCCCTGACACAAATATTAAGTGTAGAGGCCCAAAACCTTATTTCTAAATTGCGGGCAAAGGTACAAAGCCACATCATACGCCTTCCCATACGTTTTTTTGACAATACAAAAACAGGGGAGCTGGTTTCCAGGATCATGACCGACGTAGAAGGTGTAAGGAACCTGGTAGGCACAGGCCTGGCGCAGATGGTAGGAGGGGTGCTCACCTCACTTGTGTGCCTGGTATTGTTGATTTTGATAAGTCCGATGATGACACTGTATGTATTGTTGCCAGTGGCTATTTTTGGGGTAATATCTTTAAAGGCTTTTGGTTCTATCCGCCCCATATTTCGCGAAAGGGGAGTAATAAATGCACAAGTTACCGGACGACTTACCGAAACGTTAGGCGGAGTGAGGGTAATAAAAGGTTTTAATGCAGAGGCACAGGAAATAAGGACTTTTGAAGATGGGGTAAACCGCCTCTTTTTAAATGTAAAGAAAAGCTTGATCACCACCAGTATGGTTACAAGTTCTGCTACTTTATTGCTGGGGCTTGCATCTGCCGGAATCATGGGGATAGGAGGGTACATGATCATGAATGATGAACTTACATTTGGGGACTTCCTGGCATTTACATTATACCTTGGATTTTTAATTGCACCCATTCTTCAAATGAGCAATATTGGCAGCCAGCTTACCGAAGCCTTTGCAGGACTTGACCGCACAGAAGAGATTATGAACACCCCTGTAGAAGATGATGGAAAACTAAGAAGCCTGAAATTAGACAGGATCCGCGGCGATATTGTTTATGAAAATGTTTCTTTTGCTTATGAGGAAGGCAAAGAGGTGGTGAAAGAAATTAGCTTTAAAGCACCCGCCGGTTCTGTAACAGCATTGGTCGGTACTTCCGGATCAGGGAAGACTACTATTGCGGGTTTGGCAGCTTCCTTTCTGAACCCGGACAGTGGCCTAATAACTGTGGATGGCTATGATCTGCAGAAAGTAAGTTTGGAAAGTTACCGAAGCAAGCTTGGCGTGGTGCTTCAGGACGATTTTCTGTTTGAAGGCACTATAAGGGAGAACATCCTCTTTCCTAGGCCCGATGCCTCTGAAGAGCAGCTGCAGCAGGCTGTATTTGCAGCCCATGTTCAAGAGTTTACCAACAGGTTTGAAAGTGGGCTGGATACCCTAATTGGTGAACGCGGCGTAAAGCTTTCCGGCGGACAGCGCCAAAGAATAGCAATAGCACGTGCAATATTGGCAAACCCAAGAATCTTGATTTTAGATGAAGCAACTTCCAATCTTGATACAGAGAGCGAATCCTTGATCCAATCGAGCTTGAAAGAACTCATGAAAGGAAGGACAACATTTGTTATTGCACATAGGCTAAGCACCATTCGTCAGGCAGACCAAATCCTGGTAATTGAAAATGGACGTATATTAGAGCAAGGTACTCATGAAATGTTATTGGAAAGAAAAGGAAGGTATTATCAATTATATACCTACCAGGCCAGGATTTAATAAGATGTTTTTTCAATAATTAATTCATATTATATACTTTAAATCTTCGATCTTTTTCAGTAGGCTATTTATATTTATTAAATCTTTAATTTCTTAATGAACAAAATCATAATAATATTTTTGCTTATTCTGATAGTCTTGGGTTTTTTAAACAATATTATTGAATATTTCAGGTCTAAAACGGTATTGTTAAGGAAGTTTGAGCACAATTCATTCAGGCACTTCAACCATCTTTACATAGCTATAATTTTTTTAGTAATGGCAATTTGGTTGTTCCTGAAAATTTCAACAGGTTTACTTCTTTCGTTAAATATTTTGCTGATCATTGGAGGAAGTATCTTTCTTTTTATTGCTGTTATAACATTTTACCTTTACCTAAATTATTATATTAAAGAAAAGGTAGAAAATCTTGAGATGAACAATGATACAAAAGTTATAAAAATAGATGGCAAGAATTTAAGCAGTCATTCCATCAGCCATGCACATTGGCACAAGGTGAAAAATAAAAGTTTGTTGATAATATGGAGCAATTATGAATATGTTCAAATTTTCATGAAGGATGGATCCAGCTATATCATTACTTCATTATTATTGAACCTTAAAACTTTTCAAAAATATTTACCAGAAGCAGCAGTATCTTATTATTACTCCTTTGTGCCTAAAATAAAATAAAGAGGCTTCCTATTCATATAAATTCATAAGAATTTTGTATTGGTCATTTCTACTGAAATTTCCCATAATTTTAGGCAATTACCTTCAGAAAGGTATTTTTTATAAGGGGATACTGCTTTTCTTTTTACAAGATATTTTCCATTTGTTTTTGCGGCTTTAGGGTCTGTAGCCAGGAAAA
>JALZND010000265.1 GCA_030857845.1 Bacteroidota bacterium
AATTTCTGAAAAAACAGTAGATGAATGGATAGCATCGGGCTTGATTTCATATTTAGGAGTAACAAATGATGTAAGGAAATACATTAATAATGCTGATTGCGTAGTATTGCCATCCTACAGGGAAGGTACCCCAAGGACACTCCTTGAAGCTGCAAGTATGGCAAAACCCATAGTTGCAACAAATGTACCTGGATGCAACAATGTAGTTGAAGATGGTTATAATGGATTTTTATGCAATTTAAAAGACGCGGAAGATCTGGCTTCTAAAATGACAAAAGTCTTAAATCTTAACATTTCCGAAAGGCAAATTATGGGCGAAAACAGCAGAAAAAAAATAGAGGAGAAATTTGACGAAAAAATAGTAATTCAAAAGTATTTAAAAGCTATTTACAGCATCAAAAACAGAAAAAAGTTGCAATTTTCAATGAAAACCTTCTTTAAAGAAAGTCTGCTTGCAAAACAGGCTTAATTGTATCCCAAAAAATCAATTTTAAAAAATTAAAAATTGGCAAAAATTTCAGGACCCAGTAATCCGGTGATAAAAATAGTGAAGCATTATAATTTTCTGGCACTTTACCTGGTTCTTGCCATTTGCATTTGTTCCTGCAGTTCTTACAGGCAAAATATACTCTTCCGTACCTCTCCGGAAAATTATCAACTTAAATCTGCTGTTGTAGAAGTTGAAGCCAATTATGTAATACAAAAAAATGATTTTATCAAAGTTCAGGTATTTACCAATAAAGGTGAAAGGATCGTTGATCCTAACCAGGAATTGAACCAAAACCCTCAAATAAGAAATACTATAGAGCCAGAGTACTTAGTGCAAAATGATGGACTAGTGAATTTGCCTATTGTGGGGACGGTTAACCTTGCTGGGCAAACCCTTTTTGAAGCGGGGAAATTTCTTGAAGAAAAGTATAACTACTATTATAAAGATGCCTATGTGCTTGTAAACTTCAGCAACAAAAGGGTGATTGTTCTTGGAGCCCCAGGAGGCCAGGTAATCCCCCTCGCGCATGAAAACATGAACTTATTAGAAGTGTTGGCTTTGGCAGGTGGGCTTGACAACAATGCAAAGGCGGAAAATATAAGATTAATAAGGGGAGATATAAATAACCCCGAAATATTCGTTATTGATCTTACTACTTTTGAGGGAATGAAAAGCCATAACCTAAAAGTACTTCCAGGTGATATCATTTATATTGAACCTGTTCGTAGGGTGCTTACAGAAACAGTTAGGGACATAGCCCCTGTGCTGAGTATTGTTACCAGTTTACTAACATTAATCATTGTGTTGCAACAATTGCAAAGCCAATAAGGTGAAGAAAAGCTATTAAAAATATTCAAAAGATTTGAAGGATAATCTACATAGTACAGGAATTAAATCTCATTTTACAGATGAAGACAATGGAGATTTCCTGAACAATCTGGATTATGAGAAAATATTTTTGGTTTTAAAAAGAAGTATCCCCTGGATAGTAGCTATATTGTTTGTCACAAACCTGCTCGCTTATCTTTATATCAGGTACACCAAACCTCTTTATCAATCCCATTCAGACTTAAAGCTCGACATAAAAAGTGAGGCGAGCCTCTTTGGCTTTAATGCCCCTATTGAAAACCCTGCAAACATTACAAATTTATCCGGCGAAATAGAATTGATCAAATCCCGGCTATTTTATTCAAAGGTTATAAAGATCCTGGACCTTGACATTAATTATTTCGCATATGGAAAAATCCTGAACGATGAGCGCTACAAAAATTCTCCGTTTAAGGTTGAATACTTTTTTAAAAACGCTTCATTTTATGACAAACCTATAGATATAGAAATCTTGAACGACTACCAGTTTAAACTTTCCTATAATATAGACAATAATGAAGTAAGTAATATCTATGAATTCAACCACCCTATTGTCACGAATGATTTTGAGTTTCTGGTTGAATTGAACCAACCTTATAATCCGGACATAATCAGTTCTAATTATTACTTCACTATAAATAGCGAAAGGGCACTTATCGATTATCTTGAAAGTAACTTAAACGTACAGCCCCTTAATTTTACTGCAAATACCTTGAGGATTTCTTTTACCGATCATAATAAATATAAATCACGTGATCTTGTCAATGCCATTGATACCATCTACTTGGACTATACTCAGGAAGAAAAGAACAAAGCCATAAAACAAAAAATTGTTTTTCTTGATGAACAACTTGCAACCACAGAAAAACAACTTGATCTTTTTGAAGACTATTTTGAGAATTTCACGATTGACAACAAAACTTTAAACCTTCAAACCAATATCGGCAAAACAATAGCCGTAATGGAAGAAATCGACTCCCAAAGATTTGAGCTTAAAGCAAAATTGATTAACCTGGAATCATTGAGCAATCAGATTAGCAGCGATAGTTTGATGCACAGGGCACCTACTGAACGCCAGCACCTCCCGCCACTTATCAATGCTTCTTTGGAACAGCTGAAAGATTTACTAAAAAAACGAGATTTATTGTTGTTCTCCTACAATGAAAACACCTTTGCCTTTAAAAAAAGGAACCAGGAAATCGCCCTTGTAAAACAAGATCTTAGTGATCTGCTAGAACAGCATAAAACCGAAATTTCATCTCAAATACAAAAACTAAATGCCAGGAAGATAGAGCTCGAAAAAGACTTTATTGGCCTACCTTCTAAAAGCACAGAATTTAGCAAATCAAAAAGGTTTTATACTTTATATGAGGAATTTTATCTTTCGTTGGTCCAAAAGAAAAATGAATTTGAAATAGCCAGGGCAGGAACTGTTACAGATTTTGTAATACTGTCACCTGCTACTTTACCTGCTGCTCCTATTTACCCTGTAAACATATACATTTATGGCATAGGTGCAGTAACTGGTTTAATATTGTCCTTATTGTTTATTGCTTTGGGATATCTTTTACATAATAAGGTAAGTAGTCAAAATGAACTTGAAAAATTGACCAATGCCCCGGTGTTAGGTGTAATACCCCATTACAAAAAACAAAAAATGGACTACACCAAACTAGTAATTGAAAAAAGCTCTAAAACAGCACTTGGTGAAGCTTTCCGATCTATCCGTACCAATATGGAATTCCTTAATACAGACATTGAAAAGAAGGTGATTTCTATTACATCGACCATAAGCGGTGAAGGAAAAACTTTTATTTCTGTAAACCTGGGGGCAATAATATCTTTATCAGATCAAAAGGTAGTTATTATTGACCTGGATATGAGAAGGCCTAAAGTCCATCTTGCATTTTCAGATGAGCCCCTAAGCAATAAAGGTGTAAGCACCATATTAATAAAAAAACACAATATCGAGGAATGCATATTGCCCACAAGATTGCCAAACCTCAATTATATTCCTGCTGGTCCTACCCCACCGAATCCCTCCGAACTTATATTAAGCGGATCTTTTAATGAAATGCTCAACAAGTTAAAGGAGATTTATGATATTATAATTTTAGACACCCCTCCAGTTGGCATGGTTACTGATGGTATCCTTGCAATGAAAAAAGCAGACTTGGCAATTTATGTGGTAAGGGCAGATTATTCTAAAAGAGTCTTCTTACATACTTTAAATAGATTGATCCAAGTCAATAAATTAGATAATATTTCAGTAATTTTAAACTCTATAGAGACAACAAGAAACCAGGGCTATGGATATGGTTATGGCTACGAAAACAGCTATTATGACAATTCTCCCCCAAAATCTAAAGTTTCAAGGATAAAGGAATTAATTTTTAAAGGCTAATGCTATCTTATTTCAAAAAATCAAGTCCTTCTGTTCTCCCAATTACAACAGATTTACATTCGCATTTACTCCCAGGCATTGATGATGGTGTCCAGGATATGGACCAGGCGGTATTTGCAATAAAACAAATGCACCAATTGGGTTATAATAAGTTCATTACAACGCCACATGTGATGAACGACTTCTTCCCCAATAATTCGCGGATTATAAATGAAAAACTAAAAGAACTTCAGGACGAGCTCAAATTCCTGGAGATCCCGGTACAGGTAGCCGCTGCGGCTGAATATTACCTCGATGATTACCTTCTTTACCTACTTGACCTGAAAGAAGAAATATTGACATTTGGGCAAAATTATATTCTTTTTGAAACCTCTTTTATCAATGAACCTGCATATTTAAGAGAAGCTCTTTTTAAAATGAACTCCCAAGGGCTAAAGCCGGTGTTAGCCCATCCGGAACGATACCTTTATCTGCACAGGAACATGGAGCTATTGGAAGAATTAGTAGAACAGGGTGTATTATTACAAATCAACTTTCTCTCACTATCAGGTTATTATTCATCAGAATCCAAAAAATTTGCCGAAAAGCTAATCGACAAAAAGCTTGTGAATTTTATAGGATCTGATCTGCACAGCCAAAAACATGTAGAGGCAATAGTTAAATCAACAAATCTTAAGTATTTTAAGAAAGTACTTGAATTGGAAATCCTGAACAATACTTTATAAAAGATTCTACAGAACAACGTAGAAGCCTTTTTTAATCAAATTTTATATTGAAAGAAATATTTTCTGCCTTCATTTTTTGAAAAGTTAATACATAGTGGCATTATTTTTCGTATAATTAAGTTAGATAATCAATTGATAAATTAAGTCTAAGATAAAAGATACTGATCTATCAACAGCTATTGTGATTGTTTCCCGGGAAATATATAATTTGGGCAAATAGCAAAGTTTCATATATAAACATTTTCCATTAGGAAGATTTAAATGTTCGATAGATGGCTGAAAATTATAAGAGAAGAGAAGAAGGAAAAGACTTTGTGAAACGATTTGAAGAGCAGCTAAAAAATAAAGCACATTATTTTTTCGAGCTTGACGCCTATGAATATATTATCCAACATTATATAGAAAAAGGCAAATTTCAAAAGGCTTTAAAAGCCTGCAATATAGCAATAGAGCAATACCCTTTCTCAATTGAATTAATGCTGGACAAAGCACAGGTATATTCAAATCTCAACCAACACCATGAAGCCCTTGAAATTCTTGAGAAAGCCGGGAACCTACAACCCAATGATCCCGAAATTCTCATCCTAAAAGGAAGCATTTTTTCTTTGATGGGCAATTTTAAAGAGGCAATACAGGAGTTTGAAAATGCCTTGCCTTTTGCTGAAGAAAAAGATGAGGTTTATTATAATATTGGCCTTGCGTTCCAAAGTGCTGCGGATTACACTGAAGCAATTTTAAATTATAAAAAGGCCATAGAAGAAAACAACCAGCATGAAAATGCACTTTATGAGCTTGCTTATTGCCTTGACCTAATTGGGGAACTAGAAAAAAGTATATCTT
>JALZND010000266.1 GCA_030857845.1 Bacteroidota bacterium
TGGTTATAACGCATTTTATCTCCCATCCAGGCAACATTTATCTTAGGGTGTGACCTTAAAGACACAGCTGCTGCCTTGATAACGAGATCATTAAAAGAGATTTTCACTGGGGCAACTTCATTGATGCTTTTTCTGGCTTCAATGGCTTTATCCATGTTGATCTCCATTGTTAAATAGAAATGCGGCGCACCGAATTTACTTTGAGAAAGCGTTTTGGCAATAGCTTTCCTCATCTGGGAAACCGGCTTATCTTCATAGCGCTCCTCGCCTACCATCTGCGGAAGTTGTACAGAAGGGGCTTCTTTTCCTTTCGGAGCAGTAGTCTTTTCTTCTGATGGTTTGTATTGCTCTATGTCTTTTTTTACTATACGCCCATTTTCTGCAGAACCTTTAACTTTAGAAAGGTCAATGCCTTTTTCTTCAGCCATTTTTCTTGCCAATGGAGAGGCTTTTACCCTGCTGTCGGAAGATGAGGAACCATTTATTTCTTCTTTTTCTACAGTTTCAGGCAAAGGGTGTTCTTCCTTGTTGGTATGATCTTGCCACTGTTTACCATTGGTTTCTTTAGCTTCCCCTTTAACGTCAGCTTTAGGCTCTTCCTTGCCTGATTTTCTTTCGGCAGCCTTTAACAAAGTTTTGAAGTCTGCCCCTTTTTCACCAATCACGGCAATAACACCATCTACCGGAACAGATTCGCCTTCTTTTGGGCCTATATAAAGCAATACCCCGTCCTCATATGCTTCAAGCTCCATTGTAGCCTTATCAGTTTCTACTTCTGCCAAAATATCCCCTGAGCTTACTGCGTCACCTTCTTTTTTTAACCAGGCAGCAATTACACCTTCCTGCATGGTGTCGCTCATTTTTGGCATGGTGATGATAGAAGCGTTGATGCCTGAAGTATCTATATTTTCTTTGCTTTCTTCTTTTACTGGTGTTGCTTGTGTGGCAGCATCATCAGCCTTTTTAGATTTTTCTTTGGATCCATTCCCACCTCCTGATTTTAATTCTTTTAGGAGTTCATCAATGTTTTCACCCTTTTCTCCAATAATGGCAATAATCCCATCAATGGGCACTGCATCTTTTTCTTTTACGCCAATATGCAACAATACTCCATCTTCGTATGATTCAAGCTCCATCGTTGCTTTGTCAGTTTCAACTTCAGCCAGGATATCACCCGATTTTACTTCATCACCTTCTTTAACAAGCCAGGCAGCTATCACCCCTTCTTCCATTGTATCACTCATTTTGGGCATTCTTATAACTTCCGCCATAATTACATCTGAAAAATTTATGCTTAAAATATATTAATAATTCTGAAACGTTTTTGCTCTTCTGCACCCTTTTCCAACCAGTACCTTTGATAAAATATCCTAAATTATGGGTATGGATAATTTTGCTTTCCCAATCATCAAATTTCAGGGCACTAAGTTATAAATTTTGTTCAACTCCTAGTAATTAAAAATTCAAATATCGGCAAAACCATTAAATAAATAAAGCAGATTAAATCCCAAACTGTCCCAACAGCAATTGAAAAGAATAATTTCCCGTTTCAGGTAGGTATACATAACGTACGCCAATCTCTAAAAGCGGTAAAAATCTCATAATATTAAAATCCGTAGTTAATTCAACACCTAGGGAATAATAGGTATTGTTATTATTGCCATCTATATAAAGAGCCCCTAAGCCCCTTCCATGGTCATAGAATAAATTCGTTTTAATCCTTTGAATATATAAAAACGGGCCAATTGCCAAATCAGGATAAACCAAAGGCAAACTGTACATAAATGAAAAATTATAAAAAATTTTATGGGGTTGGTAAGCATAACCTCTTGGGAACAACAGTGGAGTAGGAAAAATATAATTCCCATTAGATTCAAGCTGTCCACTCGTCCTTAGTTGTATTGAATGGTGTTTTATAAGTCCTGGGAAAAATAAATTTGCTTCGGCTGCAAGCAAGCTGCTTGAATAATCACCTCCAAAAGGGGTGTGTTGTAGCTGCACAAAAGATGAGACACCATACCTGCTAAAAAGGTCCCTTTGATTGCGCTTGAGCAAATAGTTGTGTGAAACCCTGTATTTATTATGGTGCAGAATTCCATTTGCCTGTTGATCAACAGTTCGTACAGGTGCATCGTAACCATCAACTTGTGTCAATGAAGTAGCTACACTTACGTTTAATGTCTGCATGAACTTTGACCTTGTTAATATCAAGGGAAGCCTAAGCCCCAAGTTCAAACCAGTTTCCCGCCAATTCACATCTGCCCCTCCTAAAGTAGTAGAACGATACCCATAACGCGCACCGACATCAATAATCGGGTAAAAACCCTGATAGCTAACCTGGGCAAATCCAAAACCTGTTGATTCATTTGCATTAATTGTAAGCCCGGCAGAAATTGAAGTAGTACTTAATATATCCTGGGATGTTGCACCTATAAACAGCTCGCGGTCTTGAGGGAAAATACTTGCCCCCCAACTGTATGGGTTTATTAGGCCGGTCGCCCTTTTATATTTTGATCCTGTATACACCTTTTGAGGCACATGTTCCAATACATCCTGATTTTGCTCTTGATCTACCAAGGGCTGATAATATTGTATGTTCATATCTTTTATCCCATTCAATAGTTGCCATTTGGTTGTATCAAAAGGGATTTTCACCACATCCATTCCATTTTTTTGATGTTCATTGTATATTATTGATGCCCCATCTGCACTAATGTTTGGGTTATAAGCACCGAATTTGGCAGTAGTAACCTGATAGCTAAGCTGGTTTTCCAGGTTTTTGGCATAGATATTATCTATACCATTCATGGCGGCATTAAAAAATAAATAATTGCCATGGATTACCGGGTGCCCCATATTTACCTGGTCTTTTTCGAAAAGGGAAGTTTCTTTGAAATTTTCAGTATTTATAAGAAGGATAGAAGTCCTCTTTTCTTTGTGTTTTAAAACCACAATATTGATATTGTCATCCGACCACCGGGGCATTGAGAAAAAATAATTTTCAGGATTGGCGATCCTCTGGATTACTTGCCCATCTTTTGCATCTAAAACAACAATGAAGTTTTCATTTGCCGGGGTAACTTCTATTGTCACAATTTTTTTGCCATCTGGCGAAATAGCAGCTGCACTGTACCTGGATTTGGTGGTTAATGTGGAAAGTTGTTTCTCATTGATATCATATAATTTTACCACGGAGTAATTCCTTGCCCTCCAGCGCGGGTCAAATTGAAATTCGTTCCAGACAATTTTATCCCCTGTTGCCGAAATCATCCCTGCCAGGTTCATGATTCCCGGGGTAAAAAGCTCTTCTTCTGTTCCGGAATCATCAATTGCGACAAACTTTGAAATGTCTCCAATACCTGATTTTAAAACAAGAGTACGTCCATCCGACAGCTCCTGCGGAAATTGATAATTGGTATAGGTTTCCTTTTTCCTTTTGTTGATGCGGAATGGTTGGGTAAATTCCATCCCTTCAATTTGTTGTTTCCATAAAGAATCAACTTCAGCAATCATATTCCTGTAGTTTTTCCTTACCCCTGCCCCTGTTTCTTTTTTTAAAGCTAAAGAAAAAGCAAATGGGATAAAAGGAACCATGAAAGCCCGTTCCGTAACTTTAGACCAAACAAATGGCCCATGTTTCCTTCTCAAGTGGGTTGTCATGAAATAACCTGTTACGTAATGGTTTGGCACACGATGCCTGAATGAACCCAAATATTGCTTGCTGTAGCTGAACCCGCCCCTTTCCAATAAATTTGTTCGAAACAGTAGGTCGAAATAAGGTATCCTACCCCTGCCACTTTCTGTGAGGGCAGTTTCTATTGCTACAGCATCTCCTTCCCAAAACCAAATAGGCACTGCCATAAAAGACATTGCCCCTAAACCTTCTGCGCCAAAGAGATAATAGATGAATTTATTGAAACCCGTAATACTCTTTTCAAACTGCACCACATGGCGGAATTCATGGATCGCAAGAAGGTCAATCCAGTCATTGGTCCCAATAAAATTATAATCTTGTGGGGGCATGGTAAAAAACTCCGACCTCCTTGGTGAAATTGTAACAAATGCATTTGAAACAGTGGTTTGATTTTGAAGGATGATCGGGATTTTACGGGGCAGTCGTTCCAGAGTCCTTGAAACAGGAAGATAAAGGTGTTCCAGTGTATTGGCAGTCCTTTGTGCTTCCTTATCAAATCCTTCCGGAAAAATTATTTTAAAATGTGCGGAATTGATTTGTTGCCATTTTATTGACGGAGGGTTTTGGTCCATTACCAAATTTTGTCCCCTAACATTATATGTTAGAAATAGCAATATTAAAAAAATGCCCTTTTTCAAGTGAAGATTACTTTAAATTGAATACCCAATTTAAAATTTTTTACAACAAAATCCTGTATTATTATTGGTGGCAAGAATTTTGTTAATAAAATAAGCAATTACCATATCAATTTAACCATATTAAATAATTAAAAAATGAAAAAAAACAATCTAATTTTAGTGAGTCTATTATTTTTATCAACTTTTGCTTATAGTCAGGAAGAGAATGTCTTTAGGGACAAAAAAGACAGGGCAGTTCTACCTGAAAAAGGATCATATGCTATAGGTATAGGCACAAACTCCATTTTCAATTACATTGGCAACATATTTAATAATACCGAAAATAATAATTTGGGCTTATCCCTTCTTCAGGGAAACCAACTTTATGGAAAATATTTTCTTTCAGCCGAAAGTGCTATCCGGTCAAGGGCCTTAATTTCTTATAGGTACAATCAAACAAATAATCCACGGCTAGACGGATTTGGCATAGATAGCGATAATCGAATAGTTTCATCTTTTATTGTTGACCTAAATGTAGGGCTTGAAAGAAGAAGAGGAAATGGTAGGTTGCAATTTGCCTATGGTCCAGAAGTCAGTATAGGGACTTCAATATATAAAGATACCCAAAATTTTATCTCTAACGGCACAACGAGTTTACAATCAGAATTTATTGACAATAAAGGCTTGATTTTAGGTGCAAGGGTATTTGCAGGGGTTGAGTATTTTTTCTTGCCAAAAATATCTGTAGGTGGAGAAGTTGGATATGGAGTAAAAGCCAATATTTTGGGGAAAACGACTCAAACATATTTTAACGGTGCCTCAAGTAATTTTACTAATTTTTTCATTGATGCTAGTCCGGATATTTTGGGTGGTCAAATTTATCTATTATTTCACCTTTAGAAATCAGGTGTTGCTGTACAAAATTATAAATAAGTAAATAATATAATCTTGACACATCGCCACCAACATTACCTATCTGGGTACTACGGTTTGAATCGTGCCAGGCAA
>JALZND010000267.1 GCA_030857845.1 Bacteroidota bacterium
CTTTAATACCGTCCTGAATAGTTTTTGTATTCCCCTCATTCGGATTTTTAGGATCTGCTAATTTCTTTGCAGTTTCAGGATCTGTGGTCTGCATAACATTTAAAACGAAACCAGAGCAGTCAAAACACTTCCTGTTATCCATATTCAAAGGCCTTACATTCTCCTGAGAATAAGTATATTTGTTTTCATGTTCTTTCGCCTCTTCTACTCGCTTTTCTCCAGATTTGTCGTTAACCTTCTTTTCTTCTAACCCATCTAAATCTATTGCCCAGATTGGATTATTTCCTGCAAATTGATATGGCGTATACCAAGGATAACTTTGAAATAGCGGATCCACACTTAGAAATCTAGCAATCTGCGGATTATAAATCCTAAACCCATAATCATAAGTAGAGCCTCCCCCGCCCATACCTTCCGGGTCCTTTTCTTTGCCATTGAACCCATAACGATAAGACCTCAAATCTTCATCTGTCCAACTTCTCCCCGGCATATTTAACCCAAACGGATAGTAGTCGCTTACGCTTACTACATCTGTCCAGACGCTGTCGGCAGCCATGTGTATATTATCTGTTACCACGGCAAGGACATTGCCCAGGTGGTTGGAAAGCTCATAGTTTTTGCTTCCTAACGTTCTATGCCCTTCCTGCTTGCCTCCTCTATACATGCCCAGCCTGGCGCTGCCGTAGATGGGCTGCTCTATTAGTTCTTCTTTTTCATAAATTGCCATTACATTCCCACCGGCATCTCTTACATATTGAATAATTGTATATCCTCCAATATCCCCCATCCATTTTTGGATCCTGTTTCCACTAGCATCGTAGCGAAAACTTATGGTTGAACCATTCTTTTTTTCTATCCTTCTAATTTTTCCATAGGCTGTCCAGGTAATTTTTTCTATGCCTTCATTCCTATCTGCAATAAGGTTTCCGATCTCATCATAAATATAATTTGCATCAGGAACTTCAGGATCCGGTATGCTTTGCGGATCAATTATAGAAGCAGTAAAAGTGCCTCCTTCTGCTGCTATAAAGCCATCTTGTAAAAGGATGAAATTAGAAGCCTGCAAGGTTGCGGTGTGTCCTGTGGGGACATTTGCAGGGCCCTCAACATAGATCCTCTCATAGTATTTACCATAAGGTACCAGCGGGCTTTCATTATAGGTCCTTTCATCAAGAAGGTTATCATCTGGAATAACCCCTTCAACTTTTTTTAATCTGTTAGTATAATTATAATACTCATAATTATAATCGGACAGTATCCCACCATTTTGGTCTCGCCTTAGAAGTGTAAGCAAATTGCCATTGGGATCATAGCTATAATCAACATCATAGGCGGCTGGGTTGGTGCTGCGGGCATTAAATCCGCTGCCTGGAGTGTAGTTGGTAAGACTGCGGGCTTTGGTAATGCGGTTCAACTGGTCGTATTTGTAAAGCATGGCCTGCATGCCTTTGGTCCTGTCGTTGGCAGCCTGTCCTATCGAAGGCAGGTCAGTGACCATCCAGGAGATGTTGCCGTTGTACAAACCTTCATGGATTTTATTTGTATTTTCATTGCCCAGGTTTTCATCAAGCCGGGCCCATAATTTGTCCCGGGTATCGTAGTGGGCAATGCCCGAGCCAATGGCCTTATAATCGTTTTTATAATAGCCCAATGTATAGGCAAAAGCATCCTTTGGCACTTTGGAAGGGGGCAAGCCATTTTTGCCAGGGTCTCCTTCATAAGGCATGTTCACACCTTTAATCCATCCTTGAAGGGTATAGGTATAATCCAGGTTCTGCACATTGTAATGTCCCAGCTCTACCCGTGCCAATGGCCCGTGCTGGTAGTAGGCGTATTCGGCTTCCTTGTCCCAGACGTAACGGTCAGTGGAGGTATATACTTCCCTGATCCTGTTGTCTTCATCATATTCATAACGGTGCACGAACTGGTCATCTTCCCCATATTGGTACATAACATAGTTGACGTTGCCGCTGACCAGGTCATAGAGATAATCGGTGCGTTTGTTTGCAAGGCCCGGTATTTTTTGCAACAATGATTTTACATTGCCATGGATGTCATAAGTATAGAAAGTGGCTACAGTATCGCTTTCCATATTATCAATGACCTCTACCCAAGAAACCCGGTTTCTTAAATTGGTTTGGGCAAATGCACCTCCCAAATTTGGAAGTGACCTATCATAATGGGTGCGGGTAATGTCATGAAGGGGATAATTATCAGAAAGTGGGAAAATTGGATTTTCCAGGTTTACAAACAAAGACACAGGTGTTTCGGCTGATTTCATTTCACCTACTTCTACAATTCTTCCTAATGCATCATATTTTGAATAGGAATAATGATCATTAGCCTCTTGTTTGGCGTTTCTGGAAATCCTTAGTTGCCCAAGGTTGTTGTACCAAAATTCAGATTTTCCTCCATCAGGAGTATTTTGCCATACAAGCTGGTTGAGGGAATTATACCTGTAGCGGGTGGTAAGGGTATGTTGTGGTTCGCCACTGCTTCCGGGAGCAAGTGGATGCACCCCTTTTGGTGGAACTGTCTGCACCAGGTTTTTGGCCTGGTCGTAATAATATAGGGTGTAGTGGTATTCCCTTGAAACATATTTATATTGAAAAGATTCACTTATATTTTTGAGGCAATTGGAACTAACACTTTTATAAGTAGATCTTACTTGTTTTTGTATATATTTTTCAAGTGCATGTTCTACAAGAATGCTGTCTTTTACCTGTTGGTTGGAAAGGCAACGGGCAATTTCGTCGCTCCAATTTACTTTGAAGTTGAAGTCGGCAAGTGTGGGGTTGGTTTGGTCGTAGCCGAGGCAGATGGTAAATACTTGAGGTTCTTGAACTTTAATCCTACGCTTGCTACTTCTTAGTGTAAGTTCAGGAGCACCTTCGTTAACAATTATATAATAATAATCTCCTTCATCATAATTTGAAATTGATGAAAACGTAAATGTATGACCATCATAGGTAGGTTCGGGAGTTAATGGAATGTCATTAATACCATTCCAATACTTAAACCATTGATATTTTGATGGAATAGCTGTATTTCTATCTACATTTGCTATTAATTTAACAGGTTGATACTGTTGTAGATTATATGTAAATGCTCTATCAACTTGATTCTGAATAGAGTATGCAAAGTTATCTCCTGAAAAAATACTAATAAAAGGTAAAATGTCACCAAAGGTATATTCATTTAATAATACATTTAATTCAGGAATACTTTGTAGTGAATCAGATATTTTCCCTTTCAATCCATTGAATTTTAGATCTAATGTCTGAAGATTCGGAATTCGACTTATTTCTGAAGGAATATTTTGAGAAATATTATTTGAACTCAATAGTATCCTTTCAAGATTCAGTAAACCAGTATAATTCATAAATAATGGAAATTTTAAATAATTTGAAGACAAATCTAAAAGCTTTAATTTTGAGAGATTTCCTAAATCTGGAATAACTCCTGTAAGATTGTTGTTTATTAAATTCAAAATTCTCAGTTCTTCTAAATTATTTATCTCTGAAGGGATATTACCTATTATATTCGAGTCATATAAAAATATATCTTGAAGGTTAGTTAGATGTCCTATTTCTATCGGAATAGAGTCATTTAAGTTGTTTTTACTTAGATTTAAATGCAATAGCGTCGTTAGATCTCCAATTTCTTTAGGTATTTTACCATTTAATCCGTTTTCCACTATAGATAACACCGCTATCGTACCCAAAGATTGATTGTGTAGACCGTACCAGCTACCAATGGGTTCCATTACATTTGGGTCGGCATCCCTCCATCCATCATTATTAAACCAATTAGGTCCATCGGTTGCGATATACAATGCCATCAATGCCTTATACTGTTTAAGTTTTTCTTCTTCAGTAACTACATTGTTTAAAGTTAAAAAGTTAATGGAATTTAATCTGATTTCAGTGTTATCCTGCTTAATTTTTTTATCTTTTTCTTCAATAAGTTTATTTAATTTATTATCAGCGTCTTTCTTTGATCGGTCTAAACTTTCTTTAAGATATTTTTTTTCTCTTTCTTTATAGACATTATTGTTGTATTGATTTCTATCTTCTGAATTTAAATTTAATGAAGTGGTACCGTATAGTTCCTCTTCCTCGTCTAAAGGAATTTCAACATACCTTTCATTAGAAACTGATAACAGATTATTGCAGATCAATGGATCGAAAACCGCTATCGAATCCAGTGAACAACCTTTCATATTTAAAGTATTCTCAATTAAAATCAGGTTTGGATTTATACCGAAATCTTCCTTTAAAATAAACCTAAAATAGTTTTTGTCATTGCTGTTAAAATAATTTTTTAACTCATCTTTTACAGTGGCTGTTTCTGTAGCGTCCAATTTAATCCCGCAGGCACTCTCTATATTGGAAATGGTCATTTTCAATTGCTCATCGCTTACAGAATCGTATAAATAATTTTCCCTGCCCCAGGCAATAATTTCTTCTTCTGATTTATCATAAGGTAGCTCATCTGTCCGTCTCAGCTCTGCCAATAACGCGGGGCAGCTATGAGCTTCGGCTAATTCCATTTTTAATTTACGCTTTTCTTCCAGATAAAGGCTTTTATATAGTAACCATCGTTGTATATTTAATTCTTGCAAAAATTCTAAATAAGTATAATCATTTATATTGCTAAATATATTCCAGTATAAAATATGTTTTCCAATTTCAGATTGATGTCCATTATCATCAAAATAAAATGAAGTATTAAAAGGATCTGTCAATTGTAAAATAGATCCTGAAATTGGTCTTGTCATGTCTAAATTACCATCCAAATTACTATCATACTGAATATTGGCTACAAAAATATTATTTAATTTTGTAAGCATGGCGTTAGTAGAAGCCGCACCGCTAAGGGTTCCTGAAAAAAATGGGTCGATACTAAGGGCATTATTATAGCCTCCACTTACCGCTGCGTCCCAATTGGAAATCCTGGACAGTTGTTTTTCAAAAACATCGCTTTGCTGGTTTTTTAAGCAAAATTCATACTGGCAATATTTAGGGTTCAGAGCAAGAACAGAGTCTGTAATTATAAAATCCCGCCCTTTTGCCTTGTAAATTTCTTCTTTAATGTTGTTCAATAAGTTTTCACAATCCAATAAAGCAATTTCCACCATGGCTTCTTCAATAAAAGAAGAAGTTTCAGGGCAATTTTCTGTTTCCTGACAGGCTTCGCAAAGTGAGGTATCCAGTTCATAATTGTCTTTGATTTGATTAACAGCATCCTGATAATGGGCAGTGTTTTTTATATAATTGGAGATCTTTGCATAGTTTTGCTGTTGGGGAACCAAGGTT
>JALZND010000268.1 GCA_030857845.1 Bacteroidota bacterium
TTTCTTCGGGATCAAATGCCGCATTCACACAATTTATTACCATGCTTATGGCTAGAGGGGCTTTAGATATAATTTTAATGAGGATCTCCTCACTTTTAACCAGAAGTTCATTTTTGTTTTCCACAACATGGTTTACGAGCCCCATTTTTTTTGCTTGCTTGGCGGTAATAGCCTCGGCAGTCATCATCATTTCAAAGGCCCGGCCTTTGCCTATCAGATGGGTAAGCCTTTGGGTACCGCCATATCCTGGGATGATGCCAAGATTTACTTCTGGTTGGCCGAATTTTGATTGGGCTGTGGCTATTCTGATATGACAAGCCATAGCTAGCTCGCAACCTCCCCCCAAAGCATATCCATCAATTGCGGCTATTACTGGTTTTGGGCATGATTCTATTAAAGAAAAGACTTCCTGGCCATTTTCGGCAAATTTCCTTCCGTTCATTTCATTTAATGCTGCAATTTCCTTGATATCAGCACCTGCAACAAAAGCCTTTTCGCCTGCACCTGTTAATATTACCCCTTTTATTTTTTTATCGTCATAAACTTTTTGAAACGCTTCGCGAAGTTCCTGCACTGTTTGGATGTTTAAAGCATTCATCTTTTCAGGCCTGTTTATTGTCAGCCATAAAATGCCATTAACATTATCTAAAATTAAATTTTCAAATTCTTCCATATACTTTATTCAAACATTGGTTCAAATATATCAGGCCCAAATATAACATGAATAGATCATTACACAAAGCTTCTTTAACAATAGCCCATCTACGCTTGTGGGCCGCATTTTATTTATGCTTCTTTTTCCTTAACTTTAGATTATAAAATAGGCATAACTATAATAAAATGCAGGTATGATTTAAAAATGTCTTATGAAAAAAATTCTTGTGCCCACGGATTTTTCTGATCTTGCAAACCATGCTTTAGATTTGGCAGTGGCTATAGCGTCCAAAGAGGCCAGTGAAATTCTGTTGATAAACGTTATTGAATATCCGGCAAGTCCTACTTTTAACGTGATGGGAATTAACGCGGTCAACAATGTTGACAATATTTATATAGTAGAAATAATAGAAAGGGTAAAAGATCAGCTGGAGAAAACAAAAAAGAATGTAAAATTCCAAAATGTACACATCACCACAGAAGTAAAAGTAGGGAATACTTTCAGGAGTATCACAGAAGATGTCAAAAAGCATGGTGTGGAATTGGTAGTGATGGGGACAAAAGGTACGAGTGGCATCGAAGGGAGCCTTATCGGCTCAAACACAGAAAAAGTTGTCAGGACGGCAAAATGTCCGGTTTTAACCATAAAAAACCCTGTCAACCTTAATACAATCAAGGATATAGTTTTTGCAACCAATTTATCAGAAGAGCAGGAAGATTTGGTCGTTGAACTAAAAAAGCTTCAGGCTTTATTTGGGGCAACCATCCATGTTGTAAAGATAAATACTCCCAATCATTTTGAGCACGATAGGGAAATAAAGGCACAATTGCAGCAATTTGTAAATAGGTATGCCTTTAAAGATTTTACCTTAAACATCTACAGCCATACACATGAAGAAGATGGTATAATTTATTTTGCAGCTGATATCAATGCCGACCTTATTGCACTTGGTACACATGGGCGTAGTGGTATTATGCACCTATTAAGTGGGAGCATTGCAGAAGATGTGGTAAATCATGCAAAAAGGCCAGTTTGGACCTACAGACTTAAAAAGTAATTTTTTAAATATGGCAAAAAAGAAAAATAATGCAAGAATCGGGGTGGTTTACTCTACTAACTCTGAGTTTATTTACCAAGAAAACAAACAAGAAGAAGCTGAAACACTGCCTCCACAACAACAATTGCTTAAAGTGATGCTGGATAAAAAAATGCGTGCAGGAAAACAAGTAACATTGGTTGCCGGTTTTGTGGGCAAAGAGGAAGATTTAAATGCATTGGGAAAATTAATAAAAACTAAATGCGGTGTAGGCGGTACTGTGAAAGAAGGAGAAGTTGTGATCCAAGGTGATTTTCGCGAAAAAATCTATGAAATTCTCTCAAAAGCATCTTATAAAATAAAAAAGGTAGGGTAAAAATTGAGCTTAGATTCATATAAAATCTCAGCTATAAAAAATTTTATTTAAGAATGGATAAAAATTGTACTTGAATTTTACTTATTACAGTCTAATTTTGCCTTTACCTATATTGTTTTTTTCCTATCATATTAATAAGTAATTATCAAGTTGAGAGCTTTTTGTATTTTAAATTTAAAAAGATGGCAGGATTTGTGCATAAACCTTTGATAATCAGCAGTTAAAATTAAATATTAAATCATCCTCTATTTGGCATGAGTCTTGATTGTTAAATATTTGATAAAAACCAGTTTTACGGGGTTCGTTGTTTAATTCAATGTTGCTTCAAGCCATTGTGTTAAATGATTTCTTTTAGAGTTTAATAGATTTAAGATTTAAGTCATATAAAACCCCTTTTAACAACTAGTATTCCAAAGCTGGTGAGGTTTTGATGTTCGGGCTAAAGCACAAGGAGATGGTACAAAATAATGACAAGGTGATTCCTGTAGTAAAACAAATAGAAAAAATATATGATAGGATAGATTCCGTTAAGGATTTATCATATAAGGTTAATATTCAACATAAATATGATTATTATGAATGTTTGAGGATGCTCACAGAAAAGCGGATGCAACTTGAAGGGAAACTTCAAGAGCTGAAATATTCTAGTGTAGATACCTATGACGAAATCATAAGCGCAGTAGAAATTAAAGTATCTGAACTAAATATTGTGATACATCAAATCAATGAGCGGTTCTATCAATAAAAGAGTACAATAATTTTTTAAAAATATTTATGTAAAGGCGCTTTTGCGCCTTTTTTTATTTGCAATAATTATTTTTCAAAAGTTATAGTTTCTATATTTGCCGAACATGAAAAAGAGCTTAATTTTTAAATTCATCAGATCCTCTCTATCAGGGCAGTACCATCATCGGCATTGTTAATTTTGGCATCATGTGCCACATCTAACCACTTAACAATATCTATTACTCATATCACCCGTTGAAAAATTTATGAACGAAGTTATCAGAATAGCGATACAGAAGTCGGGAAGGCTTAGCGACGAATCTTTAAGGCTGATTAAAGAATGTGGCATTAAGTTTACAAATGGCACTGGGACTTTAAAATCTACCGCTACAAATTTCCCAATAGAATTTTTATTTTTGAGGGACGACGATATCCCAGGCTATGTTGCCGATGGCGTGGCAGATATTGGGATTGTTGGGGAAAATGTTGCTGCCGAAAAGAATAAAGACGTCAAGATTATCAAGAAATTAGGTTTTTCAAAATGCAGGCTTTCATTGGCAATCCCTAAATCAAAAAACTACACGGGCCTGCTGGATTTCAACGGAAGTAACATTGCTACTTCTTACCCCAAAATCCTTCAAGACTTCTTAGGGAAAAACAGCATACATGCCGAAATCCATGAAATTAGTGGATCAGTAGAAATAGCCCCTAGCATTGGCTTGGCAGATGCAATTTGTGACATAGTGAGCTCGGGAAGCACTTTGCTTAGCAATGGCCTGCAAGAAGTAGAGGTGATATTTAATTCGGAGGCAGTATTAATAACAAATTCTAAAATTTCAGAACAGAAAAGCCAGCTAGTAAAGAAGCTGATGTTTAGGATAGATTCAGTTCAGCATGGCAAAAACAATAAATATATTTTATTGAACGCACCAAACGAAAAATTGGACGACATTATAAAAATTTTACCCGGGATGCGTAGCCCATCTATTTTACCTTTGGCACAAAAAGGTTGGAGCTCCATGCATTCTGTTATTACCGAAGATGATTTTTGGGACATCATAGAAAACCTGAAAGAGGTAGGTGCAGAAGGTATTTTAGTTGTTCCGATCGAGAAAATGATTTTATAGTAATCTTTATCTACAAGGCCTAAGCTTTAATTTAGCATTAATTTTATATTATGAAAGTCTATAAAAATCCTGCTCCGTCTGAATGGAAAAAAATCCTTTCCCGCCCAGCCCTGGATTCTAAAAAAGTAGAAAAAGTTGTAAAGCCCATATTGAAAAAGGTAAAAAGGAAAGGCGACAGGGCATTGGTGAAATTTGCTTTGGAATATGACCATGTAGAACTTCAAAAATTTGAAGTAGACAAAAAAGATATAGAAGCTGCAGAAGATCAAATGGATGCAGCTCTGAAACATGCTATAAAAGTTGCTATAAACAATGTTAGAAAGTTTCATGAAGCACAAAAAACAGGACCGCTGGAAATGGAAACCATGCCTGGTATATTTTGCAGCAGGAAAAATTTGCCTATTCAAAAAGTAGGTTTATATATTCCTGGTGGCACAGCCCCATTATTTTCAACAGTTATTATGTTGGGCGTGCCTGCTGTAATCGCAGGTTGCAAAGAAATTATCTTATGCACTCCTCCAAACCCATCAGGAAAAATAAACCCTGCAATTTTATATACTGCCAATTTAATAGGCATACAGCGGATTTTTATGGTAGGGGGCGCTCAAGCAATTGCTGCCATGGCATATGGTACTGAATCAATCCCACAGGTTTATAAAATATTTGGTCCTGGAAACCAATATGTAACCACAGCAAAACAACTGGTGAGCAAAGAAGGCGTAGCCATAGACATGCCCGCAGGCCCATCCGAAGTTCTTGTATATGCAGACGAAACAGCGGTGCCATCATTTGTGGCAGCTGACCTGCTATCACAGGCAGAGCATGGCGTAGATAGCCAGGTTGTGCTTGTAAGCCTCAATGAAGAATTGGTCAAAGAGGTAAAAAAGGAAATTGAAGTACAACTTTTACGGTTGCCAAGAAAAGACATAGCCCAAAAATCCTTATCAGGCAGTATGGCAATTATAATGAAAGATAATGAACAAGCTATTGAACTGATCAATGAATATGCTGCCGAGCACCTTATTTTGGCTGTAAATGACCCTGAAGGGGTTGCGGGCAAAATTTATCACGCAGGGTCGGTTTTCCTAGGCAATTATTCCCCTGAATCAGCTGGAGATTATGCTACTGGGACCAATCATACCCTTCCTACAAATGGTTATGCAAAAGCATATAGCGGCGTGTCGTTGGAGAGTTTTTACAAAACAATTACCTATCAAAAACTTTCACCGGAAGGGTTGCAAACAATTGGCCACACCGTGGAGCTCATGGCAGAAGCCGAACAACTAATAGCACATAAAGAAGCAATAAGTATAAGACTTAAGTACTTGAATAACAATGTTTGAGCTTAACAAAATAATAAGGCCACACATCCTGACCATAGAGCCCTATTCAAC
>JALZND010000269.1 GCA_030857845.1 Bacteroidota bacterium
GAACACCAGCGATGACTGGATCAGGGAAAGGACCGGCATACAAGAACGGAGGTTTTTTAATCCTGACAAAGATACTGTGGCAAATATGTCTGCAAGGGCAGCAAATATGGCCATTAACAGGGCGGGTATCGATGTAAAGGATATTGATTTTATAGTACTTGCTACTATAACTCCTGATTATTTTTTCCCTGGTTCAGGTGTATTGTTGCAAAGAGAGCTTGGGTTAGAAAACATAGGGGCATTGGATGTAAGGAATGCATGTTCTGGTTTTATGTATTCTTTATCTATAGCTGACCAGTTTATTAAAACCGGGATGTACAAAAATATTTTGGTAGTAGGGGCAGAAATTCAATCATCGGCCATGGACCTTTCCGACCGAGGCCGCACAGTTTCAGTTATTTTTGGGGATGGCGCAGGTGCTGTTATCCTTCAAAGGGACGAAAGGGAGAAAATGGGGATTTTATCAACCCATCTTCATGCAGATGGCCGATATGCAGAAGAGCTTTATATAAAAGATCCTGGAAGTAGCAGAAAAACAAGGCTGACTAAAGACATGATAGATGAGACAGGAATCAGGGCACACATGAATGGGAACGTAGTTTTTAAACATGCCATCGTAAGGTTCCAGGAAGTAATAAACGAAGCCTTGCAGGCTAATGGCTTAGAAAAAAATGCAATTGATATGTTGATACCGCACCAAGCCAACCTGAGGATCAGTACATATATCCAGGAACAACTCGGCCTTCCTACTGAAAAAGTTTACAACAATATAATGCGTTATGGCAATACAACTGCTGCTTCTATTCCAATAGCTTTAAGTGAAGCATGGGAGGAAGATAAAATTAAGGAAAATAGTTTGGTATGCCTGGCTGCATTTGGAAGCGGGTTTACTTGGGCATCTGCGCTGATCAGGTGGTAAATGGACTATAATTTTTTGCTTTAATCAAGCATACAGTTACAAAAATGGATTATCAAACATTAATAATAAAGTTACAAGGGTTAATATTCAATCCCTTATTATATTTAAATTAAAAATGTTGTAGTTTTATACTACTACACTTAAATTTTAAAAGTCAATTATGAAAACACTTTCCTACAATCCAAGTGTATTAGAAGTGCAGTTTGCACAGGCAATGTTAAACCTTCAAAACCAATTAGAAGATCACATTCCTGATTGTAAAATAGTAGATGTAGAAAACAAAATCAATGCAGATAACCCAATGTTGCTTTTTAGGGTGGTTGACAAAGATGGTGATAAACATGACCTGGTCATTAAAATAATTCAACGTCCTGATAAATTGTAGTCAAGGACTTAATTTTTTTATCTTCAATAACTCAATTCCCTTTTAAATAAATGGTATAGAATGGACTTAGTATTGAATAGTAAGGAATTGAAATTTTTACAAGACACTGAATTTTTAAAAACCAAACATGATATCAACTTAAAAATCCATCATATATTAAATGAAGTGGAATGGAGGCTTCAAGGATATATAAAATCGCAAGGGCTTGTTTTTCCGGAGAAGGTTTTGATGAAAGGTGGGAAAATATCCAAGGGCGAAAATTATCATTTGCTCCCCTATATGATCCTTGATTATCCCCGTTACTTTCATTATGAAGCTGTGTTCGCATTTAGGACTATGTTTTTATGGGGGAGTTTTTTTAGCTGCACCTTACACCTTCAAGGAAAATACCTCGAATTGTTCAGGAAGGGTATTGCCGAAAAAATCAGCAGTTTACTTGGACAAAAATTCTACATTGCTGTTTCCTCCACTCCATGGGAATATCATTATCATGAAGACAATTATAAGCTTATTGATAATATATCATCAACATATCTTCTAAAAATGATTGAAAGTAACTCTTTTATAAAAATGAGCAGGAATATTGATATTTTAGAATATCAACGCCTGCCTCAATTTTCAGAAGAAACTTTTGGGCTGTTAATGAAGTGCCTGCACATACAATAAGTTGGGGTGATCAATCTAGCAACCTTATCCCGGAACCCAAAAATATTGCGCCTACAATAAATGGGACAATTGCCCCAAAAGTGGTAATTTCTGTTCCAAACATATGTTCACCGCCCTTCAAAAACGCATATCCGGAAAGGAGCAATAAAAAAATCCCGCTCAAAGTTAGCAACGATCCAAATATCTTCTTTAAATCCATATCGGTGCAATAATATATTTTGAATAGAAAATCATATTTTAGAAAGATTGTTTAAAATTTTTCCACTTTAATAGTATTAATTTTTAGAAAGATAAAAGTGTATTGATAATAAACCCATTACCTAAACACAATTTCATCATAATAGGCAAAGGTTGTATTCCTTCATTTTCAGGCAAACCCTCTTTCAATAGTATTTGGGTCAATTTGGTTAGGGACCTTATTTTTATTGTCAGACGCAGTTGTGTATTGCCTTTTGAGCCATTGGCTCAAGCCATTTAATCCTGGGAACAACACCCTTTCAGTTATGTTTGCCTGGTCCAGCTTATCCCTAATTTCCCACTTTAGCCCGGAAGGAATAATGATCCTGAAATAAAGATCATCGTTTTTTTCAAGCCAGCGGCTCAGGACAGCTTCGGCTTTGGACATCAATGAGAATAAAGCAAACTGGTGAACAATCCTTCCATCCAAAGATGGTGGTTCGAGGAACATTACAAATTCTTCATCCTGAAAAGACCCCAGCTCTTTTAAAGATGAACAAACTGGCTCAAGGACCTCAGGAGTAAATACTTTGGACCCTTCAGTCCTTATGGCTTTTTTAAGTTTTTCAGGAAGATAATCGTTGGATTTCACATAGTTTACACACCAAATTGCTGCATCTGTATTAAAGTTATTGAAATCTGAAGTTGCAAAATGTAGTGCCACATAAGGTGAATATGTCCAGTCAAGCAGCCGGGTAGGAAGGCCATGGTGTTGCGCAACCGCTAGCCAATTCCACAATGAGCCACCTGCAGCAGCATCACTATGTGCATACTTTTTAAAGTTGCGCAATAGATGTGGCTCCAACATACCATATTCCCCTCCCAGCCTGATCAAACTTGTCTTTAAATTAAAACCCTTGTTCCACATCCCTCTGTATACATAAGAGGAACGGAATCTCCCAATTCTCTCATCAAAAGAATCCTGAAAAAGTGCTGTCTGTAATTCTTCCCAATTTGTTACCCTGATATCGTTCTTCATAAACAAATAAATGGACTTCCATCCTTGAAAAATCAAAAAAAAATATAATTTAGCTTTATCTTATTATCTCAATTGTTTTATCCTTTTACGAAGGGAAACACGCTAAATATGTTCATGGTTTATTAATTTTTGATTAATGTAAAATTTTTATGACAGAAAATTCCATTTTAGAATTGCAGTACCCTATAGGAAAACACAAAAGGCTGGAAGGCACCCTGCCAATTAATTTAAGGGAAGATTATATTTCTGCCATACGGGATATTCCAAAACTGCTCAAAAAAGCTGTTGAAAATTTTTCTGAATCACAACTTGATACCCCCTACAGACCTGGTGGCTGGACTGTCAGACAGCTTTTGCACCATATGGCTGATAGCCACATGAATAGTTTTTTCAGGTTTAAATTGGCTCTTACGGAAGATAATCCAACCATTAAACCATATGAAGAACAACTTTGGGCACAGACGCCTGAAATATATTCTGTGCCAGTTTCGGTTTCATTGCAGTTGTTGGAGCTGCTCCATATCAGGTGGGTTGCTTTGTTGAAAGGGATTGATCCCGAAAAATATAAAAGTACCTTCCAACATCCTGTTTCTGGCACTATGACCCTGGACCAGGCCATTGCTTTATATGCCTGGCATGGAAAGCACCACCTTGCTCATATTCTACGGTTAATTGAAAGGAACAATTGGTAATTTCATATTTTAAAACAGCATGGGCCGCAATCTAATATTAAAATTTTACAGTATTTTGTTTTCGGATGAAAACGATGAAGAAGCAAGTAAACCCTATAAACATAAACTTATTGTAATTGCTGTAGCCTCCGTTTTAATATTGGTGGTGATTGTGATGATTATTATAAGTTTTGTAAAAAATTCAGTTTATTTTACTTAAACATCAATACATTCTCTATTTTAGGAAGGTTTTCTTTTATAATAGCCGCAATTTTAGTAATGTTCGTTAAAGATGTAGATGAAGGCAAGAGCTAAATTTAACAAATGTAATTGTGCCTTTAACCGTTTTTTGATGAAGACCTCAATTTATCCAAAAGATTGTTAAGTTCTTTTGCCTCTACTTCATTGAGAACATTTAGGTTGGTTTCCCACTGGTCCATAAATTGATCTATTTTGGCAAGTATTTTCAAGCCTTTTTCTGTAATGCACACATCAACGGCACGACGGTCTTGAGGACATTGCTGCCTGCTCACAAGGTTTTTTACTTCCAAACGATCAACAATTCTAGAGGCATTTGACATCCGGTCAAGCATCCTTTCTATGATCAGATTTATAGTAGCTGGTTTGCTTTTTTGCCCCCTCAGTATCCTTAAAACATTATATTGTGGTGCAGTAAGCCCGAACGGTTTGAATATCTGTGCCATTCTTTCAGAAAGCCAACTATGTGTGTAAAGAAGGTTTACAACTACTTTATTATATTCATTCCTAAATTTTATTTGCTTGATATCGTCTTCAAGTGCCATAATGCTACTTCCTGAAACTTTGTTGATTATAAAAAAATTAAATTTAGCCCTAAAGCAAATCTACATAAATTAAGATTTCAAAATGAAAAAGAAACCAAAATTTTATTACAGGGAAAATAACCCTACAATTGGTAAAAAGCCCTGCAAATATTAAAGTCAATTTAGAAGATTTCTTTTCTGCAGCTATTTTACAAGTTCTTTGATAAAAAAGCTTTTTGATGTAATTTACAACCCTTTCAACATAGGAATGCACAATCATATAACTTTATATCAGTTAAATAATCTCATTAAGGAGACTTTGGACAAAAACTTGTCCCACTCCTATTGGGTAGTTGCAGAAATTGGCGAAATCAGGATGGCACAAAAGGGCCACTGTTACCTTGAGCTGGTGGAAAAGGAAGATGAAAATCTTTGTGCAAAAATTAAGGCTAATATTTGGGCTTATACTTACAGGAACATTTGTGGCTGGTTTGAGTCAATAACGGGAAAATCGTTGCGGCCTGGCATGAAGATCCTCGCACAGGTAGCGGTTTCTTTCCATGAAGTATATGGCATTAGTTTAAATGTAAAGGATATAGACCCAAACTTTACCTTGGGAGAGCGCTCTCTAAAAAAGCAGCGGGTCATCAACCAGCTGAAAGAAGAAGGCGTAT
>JALZND010000270.1 GCA_030857845.1 Bacteroidota bacterium
TATTGCCCTGGTTACCCCGTTTAGGGATGGGATGAACCTGGTTGCAAAAGAATTCGTGGCAAGCAAAAAAGATCAAACCGGGGTTTTGATATTAAGTGAAATGGCAGGATCTGTAGTAGAGCTCCAAGCTACCCTTTGCATCAATCCTAACGATATTGATAATATAGTTCATGCATTTGAAATGGCGCTGAATATGCCTATAAAAGAGCAAAAAGAGCGTATGGCTGCCATGCAAAAAGTTATCAGCAAGCAAACCGTACAAAAGTGGGCCAATGACTTTATCAACACCCTGCACAATATACACCAAAAACAGATATTAATTGAAGCAAAAGTGCTTCATGACGATGCAATCATAGATCTAAAGAGGAAATATCATGTTGCAGACAAAAAATTGTTGCTCCTTGATTATGATGGCACCTTAGTTCCATATGTAGATAAACCTAAAGACGCAGTACCCGATAAAGAATTAATCAATATTTTGGAAAATCTCACTGAATCTTCTGATTCTAAAGTTGTAATAGTAAGTGGCAGGGACCAGGAAACGCTTGATAGGTGGTTCAGGGACATCAATGTAGACATTATAGCAGAATATGGAAGCTGGTCGAGGGAGGATTTTAAATGGAAACAGAACAATAAAATCAGTGATGAATGGAAAAAAGAAATTATGCCATATATTGATGAATTTATTGAGAAGACCCCTGGTTCATTCCTGGAAGAAAAAACACATTCGCTGGTATGGCATTACAGAAAAGTAGATGCTTGGCTGGCAAACTTGCGGGTACAGGAGTTTTTAAATGCTTTTGTATATCCTTGTACAAAACTCAACCTGGAGATAATGGAGGGTAAAAAGACCATTGAAGTAAGGGTAGCTGATATAAAGAGGCATGAGGCAGTAAGGAAATGGTTAAAGCAGGAAAAATGGGATTTTATAATGGCCATTGGCGATGATCAGGCTGATGAAGAAATGTTTGTTTCGCTTCCTAAAAACACATACAGTATCAAAGTTGGCTATGGTGCAACAAAGGCGAAATTCCATTTGGTTTCCCACGAAGACGTGAGGGAACTTTTGGCTTACATCCCCAAAAAATTAAAATTGATTAATAAAAAATAAATTTAAATAATCATATAAACCGTTGATTTCATTCGCCTTATATTTTACTTAAACTATTAATTTCCTAGTATATAAGCAAAGGTGGCACTTTAGGTAATCTTTGCAATCAATAAGGCCAATATTGAAGTTAAATTAATTGAAATTATCTGAACATTATTTGAATCATTTTTTTTCTGAACTTGGTAAAGTATCAATTTCCTCTAGTTTTAATATCCGAAAGAAAATACAGGAGATGTTATCCCCTATTTCAAAAAAGGATCCATAGCCATTGATAATACCCTAAAATTGAATAAAGATAAATCTCTTCAAATAGCACCTATTTTTTTGCATTTCAAAAAAGTTTATATTTGATTAACTATAGGCGGATGCGGTTATGAAAAATTATATGACCACGGACCAGTAATTATATTAATTGGCCATGTCCTAATTAAAGGCATATATTGTAACAAAAATACAAATTATAAATAATAATAAATCAATTCATCACACTCCTTAACTATAACAATGTTTAAAGAATTTAAAACTTTTATTCTAAGAGGAAATGTCCTCGACCTTGCCGTAGGTATAATCATTGGTGCTGCTTTTGGAAGAATAGTCAGCTCCTTTGTGAATGACCTTTTAATGCCCCCACTAGGGCTATTGATTGGAAACGTAAATTTCACTGATTTGAAAATTCCGATTGGTGGTAGCCTGGAAAATCCTGTGACAATTAATTATGGGAATTTAATGCAGACTTTGGTAGAATTCTTTTTTATTGCTGTTGCCATTTTCATTTTGATAAGGATAATCAATGCTTTAAATAAAAAAGATCCTCCCGTAGTGGAAGACAAGTCACCTGTTCCCAACCAGGAAGAATTGCTGCTAAGGGACATTCGGGATATACTTAAATCTTCAATGAAATAAAAAAGGGCTTGAAGCCCTTTTTTATCTATTATCCATATTTATTTTTTGTAATATTTCATTGCGTTAGGGATCTGTGCCTGCAGATCTTTAATCCTTCTTTGTGGGGCTGGGTGTGTTGACAAAAATTCCGGTGGACCACCACTGCCTCCAGCTTTTGATTGCATCCTTTCCCAAAATTTAGGTGCTTCATTAGGGTCGTAACCAGCTATTGCCATAAATATCAAGCCCATTTCGTCAGCTTCTGATTCTTGGTTCCTGCTATGGGGCAATACGTAACCAACAGATGAACCTAATCCAAAAGCAGTCATCGCCAGCTGTTGGGTTTGAGGTGCATAATCACGAAGGGCAACATTAAGCGCAACCCCTCCCATTTGTTGTACAAGGCCTTGCGACATCCTTTCACCACCATGGTTTGCTATGGCATGGGCAACTTCATGGCCCATAACAACAGCAACGCCTGCTTCGCCCTGGCATACAGGAAGTATACCGGTATAAAATGCTACCTTGCCCCCTGGCATTGCCCATGCATTTATCATATTATCGTCCTTGATCAGGTTAAAGTCCCATTGAAAGCCTTTGAGCTGATCGGACATATTATTTTGCGCCATATATTTTTCAACGGCATTCTTGATATTATTTCCCACTTTGTTTACCATTTGTGCTTCAGGTGTATTTCTCACTATTTGGGAAGAGTCCAATACCTGTGCATAACTGTTGAAACTTAAAGGCAATAACTGCGAGCTTGGTATCAAGGAAAGCTGCCTTCTACCTGTAACCGGTACTGTATTACAACTCCATAAAAACGATCCGATAAAGATTAACGATAATAATTTTTTCATAAAATTTATAAGGTTTAATGTCTACTATTTTGGAATTTTATTTCTGTTATAAATATCAAAACCTGCCTTCTTTGTGGCATTCGCGCCATAAAAATGATTTATATGCAAGTCTATAACTAACAACTTTTGAAGTTATGCAATTTAAAGACCAAAAATATGGTTGATGATTATATTTTCAGATCAAATTCATTAAATAATCAATTATATGTCTTATTTGTTATAATCATATAAAGAAATTTATATTTTTGATGTAAAGAAATAATGCAGGACCAACAGTACAATATAAACGAGGTTTGATATCAATACCGGCAATTAACCCCTAAAGATGAAAATTTTAGCTATCGGAAGAAATTATGCAGAACATATAGCAGAGCTTAAAAATGAACGGCCTGACGAGCCAATCATCTTTTCTAAACCTGATACAGCCATCCTTAAAAACAATGCTCCTTTTTATTATCCAGATTTCAGTACCGACATTCACCATGAAGTTGAAATTGTGCTAAGAATTTCCAAAGAAGGAAAAAATATCCAGGAAAAATTTGCCCATAAATATTTTGATGAAATTGGTATTGGTATTGATTTCACGGCAAGGGACCTACAGCAAAAAGCCAAAGAAAAAGGGCTTCCCTGGACCATTTCAAAAGGTTTTAATGGCTCTGCCCCAATTTCTGAATTTTTTCCCAAAGATAATTTTGGTGACCTTGATAACCTTGGCTTTTCCCTGGAGGTAGACGATGTCCTCAAACAAAATGGAAACACCAACATGATGCTGTTCAGCTTTAGTTTTATGGTTTCATACCTTTCAAAGTTTTTTACTTTAAAAAAAGGTGACTTAATATTTACTGGGACACCCAAAGGAGTTGGTCCTATTGCAGTTGGCAATAAACTTAAAGCATATATAGAAGATAAATTGTTATTAAGTTTTGAAATAAAATAATAAGGATTTGGGTTAAAAAATTTAGTGATTAGTTATCCTAATAATTTATTTAAAATGGGGAACTACCCAGCTATCACATTACTTATCTAACAAAGATGATTAAAAGGTGATAATGAAAATTAATTAATGAAATTGAACCATAAAATTCATATAAAAAATAATACGTTTTATTTGTACAACCTAAGATATATAAGTGCATTAATATTTATAATAATTTCATCTGCTATTAGTTTTGGTCAATCACCTATATCAGGTGAAATTGAAGAAGCTATAGAAGCAGATTATTATATGTTTCCTATAAGGCCTGGGCTAAGCAACTATTTAGCAGGTACAATGGGCGAGCTCCGCCAAAGTCACTTCCATGCCGGACTGGACATTAAAACCGGTGGTGTAGAAGGCCTTCCTGTTTATGCTGCTGCAGATGGGTTTATCAGCAGGATCAATGTTTCTAGCTTTGGCTATGGCAATACATTGTACATACAGCACCTGAATGGTACTACCACAGTATATGCACACCTTCAAAAATTTGCAAATGATATACACCATTTTGTAAAAAACGAACAATATTCAAAAGAAAGCTTTGATGTGGAGATTACCCCTGACACGCAACAATTCATTATTAAGAAAGGACAGATTATTGCACTTTCAGGAAACAGTGGCTCCTCCGGTGGCCCGCACCTTCATTTTGAAATAAGGGATAAATTTCAAAAACCTATGAATCCCCTGAAATACAAATGGGCTGAAATAAAGGACAATGTGCCCCCCACTGCTGTGAGCATTGCCATAAAAACATTAGATTTAAATGCCAGGGTAAATGGCAGTTTTGGATATTTCACTTTCACCTTATCAAAAAATGGAAGTAAATATGCTATTAAAGACCCGATTCATATAAAAGGCAAGGTAGGGATTGAAATACTCGCCTATGATCAAATGAACGAGTCGAGCAACCAAAATGGAGTGCCCTGCATTGACCTTTACCTTGACAACATAAAAATCTTTAACCAAAACATTGAATCATTTTCTTTTTTTGAAGGCCGCAATATTCTTGTACACAGCAATTACCAGGAAATGGTCCGTTCAGGCAGAAGGTTCAATAAACTTTATGTAGATCATGGAAATGAACTAAACTTTTATACCGCATTTAACAGGGGAATTATAAATTTGAGCGATACTCTGGAGCATAATTTAAAAATTAATTTATATGATCCATACAACAACTTAAGCACAGTTGATTTTTCGATAACAGGAAAAAGCCTTGCCAATGTTAAAAAAGAAAATGTCATACCTAAAAATGGTTATGAAATTATAGGGCACACGCTTCAACTGTACAATACCCCTGCTCCTTCCCAAACAAAATTTGTTAAGTTGTTTACCAGAAGAATGGCACTTGAGCTTTCCCCAAGCTATTCTATAAAAGATACTGATGTTTATCTATGGGACTTAAGGATGGGGCTCCCTGATTCACTGGATGTTTGTGGGGAGCTGATTTCATTTAATCTAGGCCCCCTGATCC
>JALZND010000271.1 GCA_030857845.1 Bacteroidota bacterium
AGCCCGACCGAGCTGAAAAATCTGTATGGATTACCGCCCATTACAATATGGTTTTCCTGGTAGTGCTATCAATATTTTTCTTTATATGGGCAGAAGCAATAGTAGGGATTTTTAGCCCTGAACCAGTTGTAATCCTTACGGGGGTGAATTCCCTTCGGATAATTTGCCTGGGTTATGTGTTTGTTTCTTATGGAATGGTGCTGGCACAATCTTTTAATGGGGCAGGCGATACCAAAACGCCTTTATTCATAAATCTGTTCTGCTATTGGCTCCTTCAAATTCCATTGGCATGGCTGCTTGCCGTGCCCTTGGGTATGGGACCAAGTGGGGTTTATATTGCTATTGCAATTTCTTTTTCAGTAGCAGCTATCATCAGCATAATTGTTTTTAGAAGAGGGAAATGGAAAGTAGTAAAAGTTTAGGAGTTTTTAGTTCTTTTAGTTATCAGTTCTCAGTTCAGGAAGTTCAGGAAGTTCAGTTAGTTCAGGAAGTTCATAGTTCTCGATTCTCAGTTCTCAGTTCAGGAAGTTCATAGTTCAGAATATTTATAGTACTTGATTCTAAGTTTAATAACTTCATTCATATTTAAAAACTTTCCAAATGTCAAAAACTCTCCAAAAGTTCAAAACTTTTGGAAAGTTTTGCTTCGAAACCTCTGTAGCCTGCAGATAGAACAAGAGTAATTTTCTGTTAAAACTTTCCAAAAGTTCCACAATTTTTGGAAAGTTGCGCTAACCGCTAACCGCTAAAAGCCAATCGCTAATCGCTAACCGCTTAAAGCTAACCGCTAAAAATCAATCTTATAATAAAAGAGGGGCAAAAAACCCAATTGATATTCTTCCCTTACAGGGTTGTTCTGTGGTTGGAATTCATTGGGTGCGAAGGTTAGCTTCAGGATATTCTTTGTGTTGAAGACATTTACAAAATCAATTGCTATTTCATGCGTGACCCTCGGGCGGTTTAAACGATAATTCACCCTAAGGTCTGCCCTGAAATAATCTCTTAATTGCAAGGTGTTTCTTGTTGCGTCGACAAAAATAACATCCTTTTCACGAAGGGATGCTTCAAGGTCCACAGGTCCATACCTGCGGCCACCCGCTGCCGTTACGTTTGTGCCAAGTGAAATAGAGGAATTGGTGCCAATCTTAAATTCTTTGGTAAACAATGTATTTAATGCATAATTACCATTAAAATCCGTATCGCGCAGTATCCCATCACTGCCCTTGAATTTTGACTCTAATAAGGAAGTAGTAACAAGAAAGAAGTACCCCCTGCTAAAGAACCGTTCCATTGTAAATTCTATTCCATAATTTTTTCCTGTACCTTCATTTACAAGCTCCTCAGGAAAAAACCTGGTAAATCCTGCCCCCGTGTTCAATAAAGAAAATGAAGATGGTGCTATGGTTACAGGCACATCATAAAGGTGTTGATAATACGTTTCGGCCTTGAACCTTATATTATTGCCAAAAACTTTTTCATATGAAAATACATAATGATTGCTCTTTGTAAATCCCAATTCCTTATTATGTGGCAGCAATTGCCCATTAACAATGTCCTTTGCATAGAAATATATATAAGTAGGTTGTAACTGGCTATGGACGCCCATACCTAATGCTATAGCCTGGTTTCGGGGCAATGCCCAATGAAGCCCAAGTCTTGGTTCAAAGGGTGAAAAACTATTGTTCAATGAAAAAAATTGGCTGTGTACCCCAGCAGTCAGGGAAATAAAATCGTTGAAACGGTGCTTCCATTGAACGTATGGCTGGCTAAGGAGTGCTGTTTCCTGGGCATCCCATCTAACCCGCCATTGATAATAATCGGGGTCGCCTGGGTTAATATTATTGACACTGTCAATAAAATTAAAATTGTGCAAATCATTATTGATTCCTAACTGAACACTGTTCCTGTTGTTGATTTTGGTGTACCAACTTATTATCCCTGAAAATTTCTGCTGGTTGAATGTATAATCCAAAATGGGCGAAAGGGAGTCAACAACATATTTTCCTTGTGTGCTGACATGGCGATAGATATATTCATGGTAAGAATCCTGGATTTCTGTAGAAGCAGCCAGCGTGGCTTTTAGCACGCTATTAGAGAATAGGGGTTTTGTAAGAGTGATGCCGCCAAAACCCATTTTAGAAGCAAAATATTGATCCCGGTCATTTTCTCCATAAACATTCCTTTCAGGCTCTTCCTGGTCGCTGATCATGATATCAACCTTGCTTGTGCCACCGACGCCAAAAACTGCAAGGCTTCCCCCACCTCTCAATGGAAAATTTAACCTAAAGGAAGCATCCTGGTATTTTGGAATAGCAGAAGTGCCAATATCAATTCCCAAAGCACTAAAAAGGGAAAGTGTAGAATATCGGTAAGAGAACATAAAGGACGATCCTGCAGCACGGCTGATAGGACCTTCTCCAAAAAGCTCGGTGCCAAGAAAACCTAATTGGCCAGAAAATTCATTTTTCTGGTTATTGCCATTTCTCATTTTCAGATCAAAAACACCTGCGATACTATTGCCAAATTCGGCAGGAAATGCTCCGGTGAAGAAGTCGGAATTTGCCAGGATTTTATTGTTAAGGATGCTTACCGGGCCTCCGCCAGTGCCTGGAATGGCAAAATGGTTCGGATTGGGGATATTGATCCCTTCCACCTGCCAAAGTACGCCCTGAGGGGAATTTCCCCTTACCACAATATCATTCCTGGAATCATCTGCTCCTTGTACACCCGCAAAATTTGAAGCCATACGTGCCGGATCGCCCCTGCTGCCGGCATATCTATCTGTTTCATCAACAGTAAATGCCCTTGCACTTACTGTTGCCATCTCATTCTGTGCTTCTCCTGAACGTTGCGCACTTACTGAAACACCTGTCAAAGTAATGGCAGACTCCTGAAGATCAATATTCAGTACTACCTCCTTGGCAGATGTAACAATAATATTGTGGAGTATAGTTTCTTTGTAGCCCACAAAAGTTACCTTAAATGAATGCCTTCCAACAGGTACCTGATCCATCCTGAAGACCCCACGATCATCTGTGGTAGTACCGCGGAAGGTGGATGTATCGGAAAGAAGGACGATGCTTGCCCCTGGCAAAGGAGTTTTTATTTCACTATCGGATACCTTGCCCCGGACAACCTGAAATATATTTTGTGAAAAAGTTGGCAGTGACATGGTCAATAAAATGACCCACAGTATTATTTTTTTCATTTCAGCTGAACTGGATTATATGTTATTGAGGCTTTATAGGAACTATCAGGTAAATTAAATGATGATACAGATTCAATTCCATCTGTAGGAAATTTCCAATTGAAATACCGAAATATATATCAAAATAGTGAAATATCAGTTAAATGAAAAAATTATTTATCCATTGATAATCCTTGCAATACCATTTATATAAATTGCTTAAACTTTTAAACAATTTATTAGTATGTTTATAAAGCATTATAACCAATCACTCAATAAATATAAGAAATGGGAATAATAATAGTAGTAGGTATCATCGTCCTTATCGCAATATTTTTAATAAGCCTGTACAACCGGCTGGTAGGTTTAAGAAACAGGAGGGAAAATGCTTTTGCAGATATAGATGTACAATTAAAACAACGCCATGACCTGATTCCGCAATTATTAGGAAGTGTAAGGGGTTATATGAAACATGAAGAAGGCGTACTTACCAAGGTTACCGAAGCCCGTACAAAGGCGATGAATGCGAACACCATAGAAGGCAAAATTGCTGCTGAATCTGAGCTGGGCACTGCTTTGCAAGGACTTCGGGTACAGGTGGAAGCTTACCCGGAACTTAAAGCCAATCAAAATTTCCTTCACCTGCAAGAAGAAATTTCTGATGTTGAAAACAAACTTGCAGCATCCAGGAGGTTTTTCAATTCTGCTACCAGGGAATACAATACTGCCCAGCAAACTTTTCCAGCCAACCTTATTGCTGGCCCCTTTGGTTTTCATACTGAGCCTATGTTTGATGTAGGTACAGAAAGAACCGTATTGAACCAAGCCCCGGAAATAAAATTCTAAAATGGCTGAATACATAGGAATACAAGGACAAATAAGGAGAAATAACCTACGGTCCGTTCTCTTGCTTGCCGCATTCCCTTTATTGATCCTGGCAGTGGTATGGGTGTTTTTTTATTTAACGAATTATTCTCAGGAAGGGCCCCCTCAAGCATCTATGGTGAACGATTACTTCGTCAGTACCATACCCGGGGTCATCATAGCGGTTTCTGTTTGGTTCCTTATTGCATGGATTTCACATTCTTTCATGATAAAAAGGGCCACAGGCTCCATGACCCTGGAAAGAAAAGAAAATAAAAGGGTTTATAATTTGGTTGAAAATTTATGCATTGCTTCTGGCATGCCAATGCCTAAAGTTAATGTGATCCCTGATGATGCCCTTAATGCTTTTGCAAGTGGCATCAGTACAAAAAGCTATACGGTTACCCTTACCCAGGGCATTATTGAAAAGCTGGACGACGATGAACTGGAGGGGGTGATTGCGCATGAATTGATGCACATCCAAAACAGAGATGTCAGGCTCCTTATTATCTCTATTATTTTTGTTGGCATATTTTCTTTTGTGGCCCAGCTGGCATTTAGGAATCTTCTATATGGTGGCATGGGTGGCATGGGAGGGAACCGGAGAAAGCAAAATGACAACCGCCTCATGATTATTGCAGTTGTCATAGCAATAGTAGCGTATTTATTGTCTGTTACATTTAGGTTTGCAATATCAAGAAACAGGGAATATATGGCAGATAGTGGTGCAGCAGAATTGACAAAAAATCCCCGGGCCCTTGCTTCAGCTCTAAAAAAGATTTCGGGAAACCATAAAGTATCTACAGTAAAGAGCCCTGACGTGGCAGAAATGTTTATAGAAAATACTCCCGATAAATCATCAGGTATTATGGCTTCTATTTCAGGCTTATTTGCTACGCATCCTCCTATTGAAAAGCGCATCCAATTATTGGAGCAATTTTAATTTGGGTTTTTTAAATATTTTATACGACAGGAATTAATCTTAACTAAAGAGGATTAATTTCTGGACTTATTTTTGAGATGACCATAAACTAAATGTTAAGCCATGAAATTTATTCAATCATCAAATACTGCGGTCATCTTATTACCTTATAATAAAGCTTGTGCAAGTAAGCGGGTGTTTAGCTTAATATTATTGTTAATGTTTTCTTTTTTTACAGCTTCTGTAGGGCAGGATTTACATCATAAATTTGATATTCCCGAAAACACCGTAATGTACATAGAGCGGACCCATTG
>JALZND010000272.1 GCA_030857845.1 Bacteroidota bacterium
GCTTGGCTTCCGGATACTCAACCTACTTGAATTGATCCTCACACGCAGGGTAGAACAAAATAAATCAGCCTTAAATATAAAAATTATTCCTTTTGTAAAGGAGGTTTCCAAGTTTGTCCTGGTAATAATTTCCTCACTTGTAATCCTTGGGCTTGTTTTTCATGTCAATATAGGGACCCTAATAACCGGGTTGGGCATTGGTGGCCTTGCCATTGCTTTTGCAGGAAAGGAAACAATAGAAAATCTATTTGCGTCATTCACTATATTTTTAGACAAGCCTTTTGCCGTAGGCGATATGGTAGAAATTGGTGCCATTACCGGAAATGTTGAAAAAATTGGGTTTCGGAGCACCAGGATCAGGACACTGGAAAAAAGCTTCCTTACCTTGCCAAATAAACAAATGATTGATCAAGCCCTGAACAATCTAACATTAAGATCTACAAGAAGGGTGAAATTTAATATAAGTCTCACCTATGACACGCCTACCGAGGTCATTAAAAATATTATTTCAGAAATAATTTTAAATCTTGATGAACATCCAATGGTTTTAGAAAATCCAATTGTACGTTTTGCAGAATTTTCTTCCAGTTCTTTAGATATTCTTATTATTTATTTTGTAAATACGCCTGAATGGTCCGTTGCATTGGGGATAAAGGAAACCATAAATTTTAACATCATAGATATAGTAGGCAAAAATAAAGCATCTTTTGCATTTCCATCTTCCACGCTGTATTTTAGTAAGGATAAACAAACTATTGTCAATGGGTAATTTTTTTAGCTTTTCGTCATTAGTAATATTTTTTCTGTTTGTTTATACGCCGGCACTTGCTGATGTCAGTAGATCTTTTGATGCAGTAGCTTTATATCAAGAACAGGAGCCTTTGGAATATAAAGACAGGATAAATGAGGTTGAAAATCCCAAACATGAAGCTTTGCTGGAAGGCCATATTGAAGCCCCTTTATGGACTGTAATTCCGTTTATTGCTTTATTACTGATGATCGCTACCGGGCCCCTTTTTTATGAACATTTTTGGCATAAAAATTATCCCGCCATTGCTATAGCCCTTGCATTGATTGTAGTGGGCTATTTTGTTGTAGTATTGGAAAATATCCATGCGCCCATTCATGCCCTGGCAGAATACATCCCATTCATAGCTTTGCTCTCATCTTTATATATTGCGGCTGGAGGTATAGCCATACAGGTAGATAAAAAAGCTACACCTTTATTAAACCTCATCATGTTGATCATCGGTGCAGTTATTTCAAACTTGATAGGCACTACTGGGGCATCTATGTTATTGATAAGGCCCTTTATAAAACTTAACAAAGGCAACATAAGGCCATATCATGTTGTATTTTTTATTTTTATGGTAAGCAATATCGGTGGTTCCTTAACACCCATTGGGGACCCTCCGCTATTCCTTGGGTTCCTTAAAGGAATTCCATTTTTCTGGACCTTAGAGCACAACGTTTTGCCATGGGCACTTGCTTTGGTATTTTTGGGCACTGCATTTTATTTTATAGATAAAAATTCACGTAAGGATGATTTAACCATAGAAGATGAAATAGTTTACTCTAATAAAGTAACCATTCTTGGGGCCAAAAATTTCCTTTGGCTTGGTGTTGTGATAATTTTTGTTTTTATAGACCCCAATGTGTTTGAATGGGTCCCTTTTATAGAATACGATGGTCAGCGTATTTCCTTCTTGAAAGAAATAGTATGGGCAAGCGTAGCCTTTTTCTCATTTTATTATTCGAGCAAAAGGGCCATAGCTGCAAATGATTTTAGCTTTGAACCTATAAAAGAAGTCGCCTTTATCTTCATAGGCATCTTTGGCACTATGATGCCAGCTTTAGAAATTGTGGGGAATTTTGCTCAATCAGAGGCGGGAGCTTCCCTGATTACCCATAATACATTATACTGGGGTACAGGCCTTCTTTCTGGATTTCTGGACAATGCCCCTACTTATTTAAATTTCCTGGCAGCAGCAATGGCCTCGCAAGGGGCTAGCATTGCGGTGCTGCACGATGTTTCAATTTTTGCAACCGGTGGATTTTATGATGACTCCGTGCTTGACCTTAAGGCAATTTCAATTGCTGCAGTATTTTTTGGTGCCCTTACCTACATTGGAAATGGACCAAACTTTATGGTAAAATCTATTTCTGAACAAATTGGCATTAAAATGCCTTCATTTTTTGGATATATGATACGATATTCCATTCCTATTCTATTGCCACTGCTGGTAATAATTTGGCTCGTATTTTTCGCTTTTGAAGCAGTCCATTAAAGTCAAAATAGTTTAATAGAAATTTTTCCTAAAGATTTGGCTTCTATATTCATATTAACACTAAAAAAAATAGAGATATGCAGTAGTGAATCCTTAATATTCATTATCTGACATATCTCCCAAAGCATTATTTTGCCCACATTGTTTGGTGGAAGGATGATCGGATTTAGCCTGAAGAGCTAATTGCCGCATGCTTCAAAATTTTCCCAAAAACTAAAAACTTTACAACCAACTACTTCTTTAAAATAAACCGTCATTGAGCGATTGTAAGGTTTCTTTCTTAAGGTTGCTGTTTATCAACAAGGAAATATTATGCCTGCTGCCACCATAAGAGATCATGCGCAGCGGGATATTTGTTAATGAATCGAATACATTTTTAACGATGCTCCTATTTTCCACAACAAAATCCCCTACTATACAAATAATGGTCTGATCTAGATCTACTGTTACAATACCAAATTCTTTTAATTCATTAACGATATTTTCCAGGGATTTGTCATCATCAATAGTAAGTGATACGGCAACCTCAGAGGTGGTAATCATATCAATTGGGGTTTTGTATTTTTCAAAAATTTCAAATACCCTCCTTAAGAACCCATATGCCAGCAGCATACGGCTTGATTTGATTTTAATGGCAGTTATATTATCTTTTGCAGCAATGGCTTTTATGCCACTCATTTTGCTTTCGCCCTTTATAATGGTTCCATGGGCTTGTGGCTCCATGGTGTTTTTCAACCATACAGGGATATTGAATTTTTGGGCAGGCCAAATTGAGCTGGGATGAAGGATTTTTGCACCAAAATATGCAAGCTCTGCTGCCTCGTCAAATGAAAGCTCTGCAATAGGGGAAGTTTTGTCAACAATGCGGGGATCGTTGTTGTGCATGCCATCAATATCAGTCCAAATCTGGACTTCTTGTGCCCTTATAGCTGCCCCAATAAGTGAAGCGGAATAATCGCTGCCCCCTCTCTTCAGGTTATCAATAGTCCCCAAATGATTTACACAAATAAATCCCTGGGTAACGAATAGATCGATATCCCGGTTTTCTTCCAATAAACTGGCTAGTTCTCCTTCTATATAATCTAGGTCTGGCTCTTTGTCTTCATCTATATACATAAAATCAAGCGCAGAGAGTAATTTTGATTTTATATTTTTTTCCTGAAGGTAGGTACTGAAAAGTTTAGTAGAGAGCAATTCCCCTTGCGCCAACAATTCCTTATTTACAGCATCTGTATAAAGCTTGTTTTGTATGCTTTTAAAAAAAGAAAAATGTTCATCGATAATAGATTCTGCAACTTTTCTATGTGACTCATCCTGAAGTAATTCCAATATATATTTATTGTAATGATCGTGCAGATCTTCACATAGTTTTGAACAAGCCTCTAATTCGCCATTTTTAACAGCCTCACCAATATTTACCAAAGTATTGGTAGTTCCTGACAGTGCAGAAAGTACCACTATTTTTCTTCCTTTTTCTGCTGTAATAAGCCGGGCCACCTGATGCATCCTTTCAGGTTTTCCCACTGAAGTACCTCCAAATTTTAAAACTTTCATTTGTTTAAGCTGTTTGTGATTTTTGGTTAGATGAGTATGGATTTTCGTAAATAATAGATGGGTAATAGTATTAAAAACTCAGCATTTTTATTGCTGTAATTGCGGCTTCATCTCCCTTATTGCCATATTTTCCTCCAGCACGGTCAATAGCCTGTTGCAGGGTGTTGGGTGTAAGTACACCAAAAATTACTGGCTTATTATATTTTAAAGCTACATCTTTTAATCCCTGAGCAACAGATTGGCATATAAAATCAAAATGTTTAGTATCGCCCTGAATTACGCAACCCATACAAATTACTGCATCTATTTCAGGCTTTTGCGCCATCCATTGTGCACCAAGGGTAAGTTCAAAGCTGCCTGGAACCCATTTTTTAATAATATTTTCCTTTTTAGCCCCATGAGCTATCAAGGTTTCATAAGCTCCGGAATATAATGCACCGGTAATTTCTTCATTCCATTCAGAAATTACTACAGCAAACTTTTTATTGCTGATATCTCCAATATTACCTGATGAAAAATCACTTAAATTTTTCTGTGAACTTGACATTTTAAAAAATATAAGATTTAAATTTTAAGCATAAAAAAAGGATAAAGCTTCTGGTGCCTTATCCCTTTCTAACCTGCGAGCAGGTTTTACTTAGCGGCAAGGCCCTCTAACCTGGCCTTGTGTTTTCGTGCATCCTGTACTTCATCCGCATCATGAAAGTCATTAATGATGCGGTCATATATTTGTATAGCTTTACTATTATTGTCCAGCCTTTCATAAGCAAGGGCTGCTTTCATCAAATATTGTGGAGAAAAATACTTATTTGAGCGATGGTCAGCTGCTTTTTCATAGTTTTTAGCAGCATCTGAAAAGTTATTCAGTTCCATATTTGCATCACCAATTAGGGCATAGGCACGAGCCTGGACCAACAGATCTTTAGAGCTGAAATCGTTCAGATAATCAATAGCCTCCTGGAACTGACCTAATTTTAGATAGGAAACGCCAATATAAAAATTTGCTAGGTTTCCGGCATCGGACCTTCCATAACGATCTACTATTTCAAGAAATCCATAGCTGTTTCCATCACCATTCAGGGCTTTTTGTAAACTATCAGCCTCAAAATAATAGACAGCCTGGTACATTTCTAATTGGGCTTCTTTATTTTGGTTGTTCATATACATCTTGTATATAAAAACTCCGGCAATTGCCAAGGCAATAAGCCCTCCGATACCAAAAACTAAAGTTTTGTTAGTTTTTATAAAATCCTCAGTCCTGAAGAAGGATTCTTGTATCGCAGCAGGGTTTTCTAAAATTTCAGTACCTCCATCAGCTTCAACTCTATTGGTTCGGCTTGGTTTTTTAATTTTTGCCATTATTTGTTTTTTGTGGGTGCAAATTTATAAAATATTATTTTATAAATGCAATCTTATTATTCCATTATAAAAGGGTAATC
>JALZND010000273.1 GCA_030857845.1 Bacteroidota bacterium
GCACATAATAACTTGCCACGATCCTTGCTTTTATGGTTACTTTTTGAAGTGTTGTATAATATACTTACAAGATAATCTAACTAAATATGAAAAGATCGTTTTTGTTGGCTGTATGTTTTTTAATATTTTTAGGTTCTTGCGTAAAGCCGGAATATAAAACCAATCTAGGCAAGAAAAAACTAAAATATTATAATTCTGTGCAATATAGGTAATGGTTATTTAATTTCCTGGCACAATTCAATCAACACACCATTGGTAGATTTTGGGTGTAAGAAGCAAATCAATTTATTGTCAGCCCCTATTTTTGGAATATCATTAATTAAAGTAAATCCTTCCCCTTTAAGCCTTTTTATTTCATGTTCTATGTTTTCTACTTCAAAAGCAATATGATGTAGACCCTCACCTTTTTTTTCTATAAATTTAGCTATTGGACTATCCTGATTCAAAGCTTCCAACAATTCTATTTTGGTTTCTCCCGATTGAAAAAATGATGTTTGAACCCCCTCGGAAATTACCTTTTCTGTTTTATAGCAGTTAGTACCAAGCAAAAGCTCGTAAAGCTTTCCTGTTATATTTATATCCTTGACGGCAATTCCAATATGTTCTACTTTCATGATTAAAAATAATAAAAATTTAATCTGAATAACACTTTATATTATTAAGGTTTTGATATTAAAGCTTTATGAATTTTGCATTGTAGGCTTGGTTTTTTGAAATGATTTTTATAGAATATATTCCCCTCTGGAGTTCATGCAAAACATTGTTTAAAGTTATATTAATAGATTCCATGTTTTCTGATGAAGTTAATATTTCATTGCCCATAGAATTGTAAAGGTAAACGTGATATTTTTCATTTCTTTCTATTGAGGTATTAGGGAAGAATGACAATCTAATTTTATTATCAACAGGATTAGGATATACCATCAACTTAAAATCCTGGCCTTTTATTTTTAGATATATAGGTTCTGTTAATGAAAACGCTCCGTTAAAATCGGTTTGTCTTAATCTATAATAACTTGGGGAATTAAATTCTTTATCAATAAAAGAGTATGATAGAGGCTCCTGAGAGTTGCCCGCTCCTGGAATATCAGCTAACTTGAAATAATCTGATTTATTGATGGATTTTTCAACTGTAAAAAAATCATTGTCGCTTTCAGAAGCCGTTTTCCATGACAGGTAGGCACCATCTTTATTGACAGAACCATTAAAAGATAACATTTCAACTGGCAAAGGGCTAAAAGTACTTGCTGCTGTAATGAAGTTGAAATCATAAATATTATCTTCAATAATAAAGTTTTGATCGACAATAATGTTACCTCCACGGTTGTTCCAAGGCCCTTCAATTTTATCGGCTTGAAAAAGTTGTAAATTCATTTCAGGAATACCATTCAGTTCGGCGTGGAAATAGCGTAGCCTGATGGTGGCATTCACAAAATCTCCTTCCGGCTCTACTTTAAAGTATCTTAAAATACTTTCGTTTTCCTGATCTCCAACAATTGCAATACCTGTGGTCCTTGTCACAGTTGTTAATCCAGGATTCTTTTGAAAATCCAGGATTTCAAATCCCATCCCACCAAAATCCGAATTATTTTCAAATTGCCTTGCAGTGGTAATTATTCCCACTAAATGAGCATCTTCAGTTTCTTTGATCCTACCGGTTGAAGATAGTGTAATTACTTTGTCATTAGTGATCAATTTCCCTGTGCCTATAAAGTCAAAGTCAATTATGTTGTTTACTTTGAGGTTTTGTGTTAAAGTAACATTGTTTTCCCTTTGTATATATAAATTGATAACAGAGGCAGGAAGGCCATTTCCTGAAACCATCCCATTTGAGCTTCCTACAAATCCATAGCTGGTATTTTCCGGGAAGGACCTGGATGCCATCCTGATGTTGCCACATTCTTCTCCTTGTCCGCAGGAATTATTAGTTATACCGTTTATATTACCATATTTTAATGTTGCGCCCTCGTCCAAAATAAATTGACCCGCTCCAGATAAAATCTGCCCCAAACCTCCTCCTATTTGAAATACAGCAGGTGAAAAAACCTTAAAGCTTCCTGAGATTTCTGATGTGCCTGTTCCAAACCTGACATTATTTTGACCTACATTGGCTTGGACTGAGGTTATGTTAATGTTGTGGTAGTTTTTCCCTCCACGAAGTGTTTGAGAATTCCCAGAGGTACTGCCGTAAAATTCAATAGTTCCGCCTGACAAATTGTAGGCTCCATTCATAGTAGGTTGTGCATCCTTCAATTTTGAGGTCCTAAACATTCCACCAGTCATCGTAAAATTTGTTACTTCATTTCCAAAAGAATTATTTTTAACATCTAAAATAGCATTGTCTTTAATTGTCGCCGTTCCTGATATATTGGTAATAGCAGTAGAAATATTTTTTGTGCCGCCTCCACTAAAGGTTATATTTTGGTAAGCAATATTTCCTTTTAAGATTTGTATTCCTGAAGTAGCAAAGAGTTCAAAAGTACTCCCAGTAGATAATGAAAAGATATCTAACCTTGGAAAAGGATCGTCTATTATTGAAGATCTATAAACAGTATTCGGCATCATATGAATAAAACCAGTTCCGTTTAATGATGCCTCGTTTGTTTCTTCAAATATACCTTGCTTTATTTCCAGTCTGCCTTGTGGCCCAATGCTTGTAGCCCTTGATAGTTTTACCGTAGTAGGATTGTCAATAATAACCTTCTTTGCTGTAGAACCTGCCCCAAAAGGATAACCTGTTACTTGGGCTTCTATACCTATGTACCAATAAATAGCCGCCTGATTGTAGATCCGATTGCCCTGGTTTAAAACATTTCCCCGGTCAATAAAGCTTTGATCTATGTCAGGTGGGAGGCCTCGTGGATTTACTCCATCGGGTGATGTGATTTTGATGGTGCCACTATTAAACCTAAAATTCCCTTGCCCGATTATATTGAAATGATTAAAATTAAAAGTTCCTCCTTCAATTCTTAGCGTACTGGATGGTTTTGTGAGGTTGAGGTTATTTTCTAATATTATTTCTGTACCAGAGATTACAAGATGTGTATTCGTCCCTACATCTCCTGTTATATTAAGATACTGAACCGCTGTCCCACTTAGTTCAAAAACATTATTTATTGACCCACTATTTATAAAGGTACTTTCCCACGAATTGAAATTTCCATAGATACTTAAATTGCCTGTGGAATTTGAGGAATTTATCAAGTTTATTTCTCCATATGGTAAAAGATTCATATGGTTGATTTGATGGGGTTCATTACAAGTCACCGTGACTATAGAGCCCATTGTGCCAGAGATATAGGCAGTATTTTCCATGCCTGGTACACCAGCGTCCCCGTATGCCCCTAGTTCCTCCCCATCAAATTGCCTCCAGGTCATCGGATCCGACCATAATCCCGACTTATCAGCAATAAAATCCCCATCAATGTACTCAACCTCATCCTGTAATTGTAATGAATAAGAAATCGAAGCATTGGGAAAAAATAAAAATAAAAAGCAAAGGATTGCAGATGTGAAAAGAGCTTTATGAATTTTAGGTTTTTTGCTTAAAAAACTGTAGATTATAAAAATGGGCGAGAATGTAATTTTATTAGCTGCCATGATATATGGAAGAATGGTTAAAAAATATAATATAAAATAAAAGTTATATCATATCAATATAAATATGCTTTATTGTATAAATGTTTAAATTTTTTTTAATAAATATTTATGAATTTCAATGAGATGTACGCATTACTTTATTTTGTTATATTCTGTGTTTTAGTGGGTTGCGGTAATGATGGAATGAAACAGGATAGTGAAGCTCAAAGACTACCCTTGCAAAGCACGTATTTTGGCAAAAGAATAAATGAAAAAGGTGCCGTCCTTGCAATTGCGCTTAAGGAAAAATTGGGAGATAAAGATTCAATGCATATTAAAGTGCAAGGTAAAGTTGTAGAAGTTTGCCAAAAAAAAGGATGTTGGATGAATTTGGCGCTTGGTGAAGAAGAAATGATTCAGGTCACATTTAAAGATTACTCCTATTTTGTACCTAAAGATGCGTCTGGGAAAATTGCTATACTTGAAGGGGTCGTAAAAAGAGAATTGATTAGTGTTGAGGCACTAAGGCATTACGCAGAAGATGCAGGTAAGTCAAAAATAGAAATCAACAAGATTATAAACCCAGAATTTAAAATTGTGTTTATAGCAGAAGGGGTTATTTTGAAGTAAACATATTCAGATTTAAATGAAGTAATCAAATACCAAATAAATTAAACATTATTAGGTAAATGTGAAGAACAAGCTGCCTTGTTAATCTTTATCAATGATGCGGCTGGTTAATCCAGCAAAAACATCTTTGTTTTTGGTTTTTTCTGCCTTTAGGGGTTGTTGTTTTGAAATGACCTGTAACTTAAAAGTTATGTCATCTTTATTATAGGCGGTTAATTCTTCATTATTGTTCCATTCAATAATTTTGCTGGGACCGCCGGTAATTCCTTTTCCAACATCACCTATTGCCCTGTAAAGCCGCATATCATACCCTTTGATTGTAGCGTAAAGCCTGACTTCAACTTCTTGGTTATCTTTTAATCCAACCAAATCATAATATATAGTTGCTTTCTCCTGGTTTACATGTACATCAAGGTTTGCTATCTTTTGAGCTTGAGCTTGAATAGCATTAAATGCCACAAATAGAAACATTATAGTTGCTGTTTTAACCTTAATTGTATTTATCATCGCAGTTTTTGATAGCATTTTTAATAGAACACTATGTAATATTTTATATGAATTACAAATGTTACTGTAAAGTAACCATGATTGGTATCTTTTAATGAATATATTTTTCATTGAAGAATTTAATAAATAATTAAATTAATCAAATTAAAGCTGCTGTTTATAAGGTACGCTTTATTAGGTGGAGAGGTTTCTTAATTTAAAATAATTATTGTATAAACAACTAACCTTTAATTTGTTAGGATTAAATACAGATATTATATGTTCTATAATTATTGAGTTCTTATAAATGAAGGCAAACCTTTAAAGGATAAAAGGATGACGTAAAGTTTGAATAATATTACTTGAATCCACCCAATTAAAAATGATGTAAGAAATAAAAAGAGTATTACATAAATAATGATCAAACCACCTTGTTCTTGAATATTTAATAGTTTGGCACATAAAGGAAAATCTTTGATTATTTCGCAATCCTAGCCAATTATTTCATTTATGGTATTCTTCAATTCAACCATATCTTTTACAGTAGTAAATGCACCAGCTTCCAATAAAGTGACATCATGGCCT
>JALZND010000274.1 GCA_030857845.1 Bacteroidota bacterium
TTGAACCGGTTCTGCTCCATTGGTTAACACAGTGATTCCTTTCCTAAAATTGCCTATCTGTGCAGCATTAAAGGTGGCTTTTATTTGCCCGCTTTCTCCCTGAAGTACAGCTTTTTCAGTATAAGAAGCTACCGTGCATCCACATTGGGCTTTTACTTCAGTTATCACCAAAGGAGTGTTACCGTGATTTGTAAAGGTATATTCGATTGTGATGGGCACTTTAGCCTCAATTTTACCTAAATCAAATTCTTTTTTATCCCATGTTATTTTAGAAGACAAAGATCCTGAAGGGGAACTTTCGCTCAAATGAGCTGATTGGGAATATCCAAGAAGGGAACCTGACAACATTAAAACCAAAAGCATTATCTTTTTCATATAAAATTAAGTTTAGCAAGGCCCATAATTACCCGCAATTATGACCTTTTATCAGTTTAACTGTACGGGTTTCACAAAGATGATAAGTTCATTTTCAAAACACTGTTAATGATTTCCCAATATTTGTTAATGATTTGTTAATCTTTTATCAGAACAGGATTTTTTCTTATATTTTTATAAAAAAGGTTAAGAAATGAAAAAGAAACCCTCTTCGGTTATTAATAATCTTGGCAACCATATCCATTTTAGGCATTACTGTTACCCAAGTTTTTTGGTTTAAAAAGGCTTTTATGCTCAATGAAAGGCAGTTTAACCAATCTTTGCATATAGCGCTAAAAGAAGTTGCGGAAAAAATGACCCTCTACAACCAACATCATACATCTGCAATGACAAACCCTGTAAACCAGCTGTCGTCTAATTATTTTGTGGTGATGATAAATGATGTCATAGATGTAAATATCCTGGAAACTTTACTGATCAATGAATTTGAAAAAAGAAATATTGTTACGGATTTTGAGTATGGTATTTACGATTGTATAAGTGAAAAGATGGTGTATGGCAATTATATTAACAAGATAGACGAAACTACCTCGCAACCAAGATATATACTGCCCAAATGGGAAAATGAAAATTATTATTTTGGAGTCTTCTTCCCAAAGAAAAATTCTTCTTTGGTTTCTCAAATGAATATCTGGTTGTTTTCCTCCATAGTACTGTTGATGGTTATCATTTTTTTCGCCTATACCCTTTTTGTGATTCTCAAACAAAAGAGGCTTTCTGAAATTCAACGAGACTTCATAAATAATATGACCCATGAATTTAAAACACCCATCACAACCATCTCCATATCATCAGAAGTACTGAAAAACCCTGCCGTCTTACAATATCCCGAAAAAATAATGAGCTATGCTACTATTGTACAAGAAGAGGCGTTTCGGTTAAAACACCAGGTTGACAGGGTTCTTCAAATGGCTACAGTTGATGCTGAAGCTATAAAGCTCAAAAAAGAAAAACTTGATATCCACGAAATCATAAACAAGAATATAGAAAAATGCCACCTTACGCTACATGGAAAAGAAGCCAACATCTTTTGTGAGTTTAAAGCAGAAAACCCTTATGTATTGGGGGATGGCCTACATATAAGCAATGTGATTTATAATTTACTTGACAATGCCATTAAATATTCCCTGCAAACACCTCAAATAAGAATTGCTACCAATAACACCCGGAAAGGAGTAACCTTAACCTTTGAGGATAATGGTATTGGAATCCCAAAAGAAAGTTTGCAAAAGGTTTTTGAGAAATTCTATAGGATTCCGACAGGAAACCTTCATGATGTTAAAGGATTTGGATTGGGTTTAAATTATGTACGACTCATTTGTAAAGCACATTTTGGTTCTGTTGTTTTGCAAAGTACTATTAATAAAGGAAGCACATTTTCAATATTCTTACCATGCATGATAAAAACCCAATAAAGGTATTATTAGTAGAGGACGATAAAAACCTGGGCTTTGTAATAAAAGACAACCTGGAACTTAATGGATATAGGGTGACCTTATGCGATGATGGTGAAAAAGGAATGTCAGTATTTTTGAGTGAAAAGTTTGACATATGCATACTGGATATTATGCTCCCAAAATTAGACGGCATAACCATGGGCAAAAGCATAAGAAACTGCAACTATTTAGTTCCTATTCTATTCTTGACAGCAAAATCATTAAAAGAGGACAAACTAGCTGGTTTTCAAGCAGGGGGAGATGATTACATTACCAAACCTTTTAGCGTTGAAGAGCTCATTATGCGCATGCAGGTATTCCTTAAAAGGACCATGGTTTTATCAACCCCAAAAAATGAAGAAGAATACCATTTGGGATCTTTTACCTTTTACTATAAGAACATTTTACTTAAATCAGCAGATCAGGAAATTTTCCTAACACAAAAAGAAGCTGATTTATTAAAGCTTTTTTGTATAAATGTAAACCAAACAATGAAAAGGGAAGATATATTGATGAAGATATGGGGAGATGATGACTACTTCCTTGGAAGAAGCCTAGATGTTTTCATTTCAAGACTAAGGAAATATTTACGAGATGAAACAAAAGTCCACATCATAAACCATCATGGTATAGGGTTTACATTGCAATGCCACCATCATAATACACAACATGAAATTTCCTAAAAAAATGATAGAATGATTATATACTATTTAGTAAGGGATTCATTCTATCATTCTATCATTCTATCATTCTATCTTTAAATTCACCCATTGACTATCCAACTTTCTCTATAGCAGCAAAGAAGAAATTACCTTCAATTTGTGCATTTTCATCAGAGTCCGAGCCATGAACAGCATTAGCTTCAATAGATTTAGCAAATAATTTCCTAATTGTGCCTTCTTCTGCCTGTCCAGGGTTTGTGGCACCAATTAATTTCCTAAAATCTGCTACCGCATTTGATTTCCTTAAGATCATGGCTACAATTGGGCCAGATGACATGTATTGAACAAGATCTTTATAAAAAGGGCGTTCTTTGTGCACTTCATAAAATTTACCGGCATTATCACCTGATAGTTTTGTTAGTTTCATGGCTACTACTTCAAAGCCTGCTTCCTGAATCATTTTAGTGATTGCACCAATATTGCCATCTGCTACTGCGTTTGGCTTGATCATGGTAAATGTTATATTCGACATAAAAAATTAATTTTGATAAGGTTAAATTTGGGTCAAAATTAATATTTTTTTTTAATGAAGGGATTTTTTTTTAAAACTTATTGGTTAAAAGAGATTAGCACAATTAGCGTTGTAAAATTACATTTTTGTTTTTCATGTAAATTATTACCAATTTTGCTGTTCACATTCTAATAAACCCTCCTTCATAAGGGGTAGTTTAAACAATGCATAAATTCAAAGCTTTTAAAGAACTGTTAAGTTCTCCAAAAAAAGTTGTAATCACTACGCATCACAAGCCGGATGCAGATGCCTTAGGTTCATCATTGGGCCTTGCAGGGTATCTCAAAAAGCTTAATCACCAGGTTACTGTTGTTACGCCTTCTGATTATCCTCAATTTTTGGCCTGGATGCCAGGGAACGAAGAAGTTATTGTTTATGAAAAAAAGAGCCATAAACGTGTAGCTCAATTGTTTGAAGAAGCCGAAATGATCTTCTGCTTGGATTTTTCTTGCCTCAGCAGGATTAATGAAGTAGGAGACATGGTGCGTACTTCTAGTGCTGTAAAAGTGTTGATAGACCATCATTTGGAGCCTAAACCTTTTGCAGATTTTGAATATTGGGACATTACAGCTGCCGCAACCGCAGAGATGGTGTTTGAACTAGTAGAGAAATTGGGCCGTCGTGACCTAATAGATACAGACATAGCCAATTGCCTTTATGCTGGCATCATGACGGATACAGGCTCTTTTAAACATCCCAATACCACAAAAAAAGTGCACCTCATTGTTGCTGAACTGATAGAATCCGGTGCGAATATATCTATGGTGTCTAAGCTTATATATGATACCAATACTGTTAACAGGCTGAAATTCATTGGTTTTGCTTTGAGTGAAAAACTTGTTGTACTGGAAGAGTACAACACGGCATATTTTGCCATTTCTTCCGAAGAGCTTAATAAATATGAATCGCGTACGGGCGATACAGAAGGCTTGGTAAATTTTGCCCTATCTATTGAAAACATCGTTATGGCAGCAGTGATTATAGACAGGGCAGAAGCTATTAAAATTTCCTTCCGTTCTATAGGTGATTTCCCTGTTAATGAATTTGCAAAAAACCATTTTGAAGGTGGCGGCCATAAAAATGCTGCTGGTGGAAAATCCAATTTATCATTGACCGAAACTATTAATAAATTTGAAGCACTCTTACCTATTTACAAAAATCAATTAAATACCACTAAACAACCCATTAATATTCATGTTTAAAGTTCAAAAAATAAGCTTATTCTGCCTGGGATTAGCTTTTATGACGCAATCTTGTGAAAAAAAAGGCCCGGATTTTGAGACAACAAAATCTGGATTAGAATACAAATTTGTGCGTACTGGCGAGGGAGAAAAACCAGCAAACGGTCAAATAGTGACTCTTAATGTTATTATTAAAGACCCTAAAGATTCGATTCTCTTTAATTCTATTGAAAAAGGACAGCCTGTACCCATTCAATATACAGACAGCATACCACCTGGCGCAGGACTTCTTGAAGAAGGTTTCACATTATTGAAAAAAGGTGACAGTGCTATATTTAGGATTCCGGCAAAGAATTTTTATGAAAAAACCTCAAGGACGTCCGTTCCACAAGGAGTAGATTCAAGTGCCGTTCTTACCGTTAATGTTGGTGTAGTGGATGCTATGTCAGAAGAAGAATACAGCGCACAAATGATGAAGGAATATGAAGAAAGGCAAGCTGCTGGTTTGGCTGTAGATGCCAATAAAATTGAAGCTTACCTAAAAGAAAATAACCTGCAGGCAGAACAAACTGAATCTGGATTAAGGTACACAATAATAAAAGAAGGCAAGGGCAACAAACCTAAACCAGGGGATGCAGTGGAGGTACACTATGTTGGAAAAACCCTTAAAGGTGTAATATTCGACACCAGCAGGGACGAAGTTGCCAAAGAAAATGACCTATATGATCCACGCAGAGAATACAAACCATATCCTTTTAATCATGGACAAGGTGAAATGATCCCTGGTTTTGATGAGGGCGTAAAATTTATCGGTGAGGGTGGTCAGGCGCGCTTGTTCATTCCTTCTTCACTTGCTTATGGAGAAAGAGGACAAGGTGGCGGAAAAATTGGCCCTAATGAAGTTCTGATTTTTGATATCGAACTTGTTGATATCAAATAAATCAAGCTTTTA
>JALZND010000275.1 GCA_030857845.1 Bacteroidota bacterium
GAATGATAGAATGATAGAATGATAGAATGATAGAATGATAGAATGTGTGATAATTTACTTTTGAAAAGCTTAGCACCTATATCTTTATTAATGGGGATAATAATTCATAAGATTGAGATGTGGAATAAAATATTTAAAACTGTAGATTTTATAAAGAACTGTGAACTGTGAACCAATTAAGAAATAAGATCAATTAATCCTAGAAAACAAACTGAGAACTGAGAACTGGGAACTATGAACTGAGAACTATGAACTAAGAACAGCCAAAACTGTACTTCCACCTCTGGTTTTGTCGCCTATACTTACTTTAATTTCAGCATCTATAGGAACAAACACATCTACCCGTGAACCAAATTTTATAAATCCAAATTCTTCACCTTGCGTAACCTGGTCACCTTCTTTCACATACCATTTTATCCTTCTTGCCAATGCGCCGGCAATCTGGCGGTACAATACTTCCATTCCATTGGGCATCTCAATCACCAAGGTGGTCCTTTCATTATCAGTACTTGATTTTGGATGCCAGGCTACCAGGTATTGCCCAGGATGATATTTAAAAAATTTTACTGTTCCGGATACCGGGTTCCTGTTTACATGGACATTTACAGGCGACATGAATATAGAAATCTGCTTTCTTGTGCCATTAAAATATTCTTTTTCTTCTACATTTTCAATCACTACTACCCTGCCATCAGCAGGTGCCAAAATATGTTTTTTATTTATGATGGATGATATGCGAGGGCTCCTGAAAAACTGAAGGATAATTAGGAAGATTAGGATACTGCCAAATAGAGCAAATACTTGCATATTGCTCTGTGTTGGGTAAAAATATAGCACCAAAAAATTAATTGCCAGCAATACAAAAAACAAAACTTTTAAAAGCTGCCTGCCTTCTTTGTGGATGATCATGAAATAGTATAATTTATTTAGGGCAAAAATAAAAGAAAAATTAAAATCCGCCCCTGTATTTATAAGTTTTTGCAACTTTATCTATGGCAACAATATAAGCTGCAATACGCATAGGCACATTGTACTCAATAGAAGTACGGTAAACATTGTCAAAGGCATCTTTCATTATCCTGTCCGACCTTCTGTTTACCCTTTCTGCAGTCCATTTATACCCAAGCCTGTTTTGCACCCATTCAAAATACGAAACTGTAACTCCTCCTGCATTTGCCAGGATATCCGGCGCCACCATAATTCCTTTGCTATTGATAATGGCATCGGCCTTAGCTGAGGTAGGTCCATTTGCACCTTCTACTATAATTTTAGCTTTGATTTTATCAGCATTGTTTATAGTAATTACATCTTCTTTTGCAGCAGGTACAATTACATCTACCTCTAAAGTAAGCAGGTCATCACCCGGTATTTTTTCTGCGCCTCCATATCCATCCAGGCTGCCATGATTGGTATCCCTATAGGCAATGGCTTCCTTTATATTTATCCCATTTGCATTATAATAAGCTCCTGATAAATCACTGATGGCAATCACTTTCAGCCCTCTTTCTTCTAAAAGAAGGGAAGCATAAGAGCCTACATTTCCAAATCCCTGCACTGCAACAGTAGATCTGGAAGGATTGAGTTTAAGTTTTTCCATTGCCACCAAAGTAGACACCATCACACCACGGCCTGTAGCCTCTGTACGGCCTAAAGAACCGCCCAAAACCAATGGTTTACCTGTAACCACAGCATTAACTGTCATGCCCTGCGCCCGGGAATACTCATCCATAAGCCAGGCCATTTCGCGTGGTCCTGTTCCCATGTCTGGGGCTGGGATGTCCCGGTCAGGCCCAAAAATTTCTATCAACGATTGGGTATAAGCCCTGGTAAGCCGCTCAACCTCACCAGCAGACATTTGCCGTGGATTGCATTTTATCCCTCCTTTAGCTCCGCCATATGGTATGTCTACCACCGCACATTTCCAGGTCATCCAGGCAGCTAATGCTTTTACTTCATCGAGGTGCACGTCCATATCATATCTGATGCCCCCTTTTGAAGGCCCTAATATGTTTGAATGAATTACCCTATATCCTTCAAATACCTGAATAATTCCTTCATCCATTGTTATCGGCAAAGATACTATAACCTGTTTTACGGGGTTTTTCAAAACATTATAAACCTCATCTTCCAGGCCTAATGCCTTGGCAGCGATGTCAAACCTTGACATCATAGATTCAAATGGATTTTCTTTATCTTTAATCGGCGCTGGTTCTATATATGCCATGGATTCATTTTTTTATAAAAGTAATAAATCATGTACAAAATAAATACGTGAATTATATAATATTAATGTACACATAATGATTTTTAAAAAATTTTCAAAAAAGCTACAATAAAAGGGGCAGATAGGAGCAAGCCGTCAAACCGGTCGAGGAACCCACCATGCCCTGGTACACTTGTGCCAGAATCTTTTATAGCAATGCTTCTTTTAAAAAGTGATTCGACCAGATCGCCGTATGTTCCGGCCACAACGATGATTGCAGATATCGTAAGCCACTTCCAAACTGCAAGTACTGGAAAAAAATATGCTAATACGAAAGCTACCAATAAGGCTGCCAGTGACCCGCCAATGCTACCTTCCCATGATTTTTTGGGGGACACACGTTCAAATAATTTCCTTTTTCCAAATCTGACCCCTGCAAAATAAGCCCCTGTATCGCTAGCCCACAATAGCAACAAGCAACCTAAAATAATCGAATAATTATAATATCCTTCAGCAAATGAAATGTAATTGAGCAAGGCAAAAGGAATGGCAACGTAGCAAATCCCCAAAAATGTGAATGCAATATTTGTAAATGGTTTTTTCTCATCCCTTTTATACAATTTTATAAAATATATGCATGATACTAAGGGAAAAATAAAGAAGTAATAATATATGGTGAGGATATCATTTTCCACCAAAAAGGATAGGCAAAAAATGAGGCCTCCACACAATGTGCCCCAGGTTTTTAAAGGTACCATGCCGTCCAGGCCCACCAGGGTGTAAAACTCCAATTGTGTAAGAAGGCATAAAATCAGGAATAAGATAAAGTAATACCATGGCCCTAAATAAATAGCCCCAATGATAAGAATTGAACCAATTATTGCTGAAATTACACGTTGTTTAAGATTAGTTAAACTATTCAAACTGGATATCATCCTTTATGATTTTTATCGATTTCATGACATCTTCAGGTGAAGTATGTACTTCATAATGTCCAAAATGATATAATTGATCTTTTTTATTAATTATAACAGGCTGTAAGCCATGGTCTTCCAATACCGCCTTTACGATCTCTGCACGGTGAAGGATATTAGTTGAAAAAACTTTTTGCCATTTACCCATCAGTAACGTGGCCCTGCTTAAAGTTTTTTCTAAAAATAAACAACATGATAGTGCCAACCACAAGTGATGAAAGCACAATATACCAGGGCACTGAAGTTTCAGTTTCCAGATCGTATTCTATGGATTTAATCTGATATAGATAGAGCATTGTTAAAGTAAAGGCATTGTTGATAAAATGTGCAATTATAGGAATTATAAGATTGCCTGACCAATAATACATATATCCAAATAAAACACCTAATAACATTCGAGGTATTAAACCATAAAATTGAAGGTGCATGGCACTGAACAAAAATCCAGTTGCCCAAATGGCAACATGAATATTCTTTGATATGTCATGGATTTGGTTTTGTATCAAGCCCCTAAACAACATCTCTTCACCTATAGCTGGTATAATGGCTATGACTACCAATCCTAAAAGAAATTGTGGGAAACTATCGAAACTTGTAAGGAACTCTGTAAGTACTTTTGCTTGTTGCTCTTTTTCATATGCCCAATTTTCGAAGGGCTTCATGAATTCAGGAAGTGTTAGTTGGGCATTCCACTCCACAAAGAGGGAGTTAACGAACATAAAGGAAATTACAATTAAAAAGGTAATAATAAATATAGAACTGCTAATGGGCGTGCTAACGGAAAATACAGAAGCAGGCTTCTTTAACCAAATTTTCATAAAGAGCAGCGGCGCAATTATAAAAGCACCCAATGCAGTAAATGTTTGGATAACAAAAACAGGGATTTTAGCCTCAGGATGATTGGTCGCATCCAATATAACATCTTGAAGCGATGCCAGAGTAAAATCAAAAAGCAACATTACCAAAACCAGGCCAATCAATTGACCAACAAAAAGGCCACAAAAAACAAAAAATAATAGTATAAAAAATGATCCCCAAGGTTTAGACACACTAAAAGAGTGAGTTTTATCAGAAATATTGTCCATAATTCTTGTAAATTTACAGTAAAATTCGATATAAAAAATTGGTAAAAATAGGAAACTTAGAAATTGGGGCATTCCCTTTATTGCTTGCTCCCATGGAGGATGTAAGCGATCCACCCTTCAGGGCTGTTTGTAAAGAAAATGGCGCTGACTTGATGTATACTGAATTTATTTCTGCTGAAGGCCTGATCAGGGATGCCGCTAAAAGTGTACAGAAACTTGATATCTATGATTATGAGAGGCCTATTGGCATCCAAATTTTTGGCGACAACATCGATTCCATGCGTGAGGCGGCTGCTATTGCAGAAGCGGCCAAGCCTGAAATTGTGGATATCAATTATGGCTGCCCGGTTAAAAAAGTGGCATGCAAAGGTGCGGGTGCAGGTATTTTGTTGGATTTGCCCAAGATGCAATCAATGACCAAGGAAATTGTCGACAATGTTTCCTTGCCGGTTACGGTAAAAACCAGGCTTGGATGGGACGATAATACCATCAAGATCATTGAAGTAGCAAAAAGGCTTCAGGATGTGGGAATACAGGCACTCACCATTCATGGCCGCACCAGGCAACAGATGTACAAAGGTGAGGCCAATTGGGATTATATTGCTGATGTTAAAAATCACCCTGACATCTTTATCCCTATTTTTGGAAATGGCGATATAGATTCACCTGAAAAAGCCCTGGAATATAAAAATAGATATGGAGTTGACGGCATTATGATTGGAAGGGCTGCAATAGGTTATCCATGGATTTTTAATGAAATAAAACACTTTTTGCAAACAGGAAAACATTTGCCGCCGCCCGATATCAAAGAAAGGGTAAGGGTTGCTAAAAAGCACCTTCAATTTTCTGTGCAATGGAAGGGTGAAATCACTGGCTTGCTTGAGATGCGAAGGCATTATACTAATTATTTTAAAGGTATCCCTAATTTTAAGCCTTTCCGGAGCAGGATAGTTGAATCC
>JALZND010000276.1 GCA_030857845.1 Bacteroidota bacterium
AAATTTATCAAACCCTGGCTGCCCCTTGGAATAATTACGTCCACAAAACCTACAGCATTGAGCAATGCTTCTGTTGCCGACCGATCAACAGGCAAAAGCTGAACTATTGCAGTGGCTAAATGATGCTTTACTAAAACATCATGAATGATGGACAGAATTGCCCTATTAGAAAAATCCGCGTCACTTCCACCCTTTAAAATACAGGCATTGCCCGATTTAAAGCATAAAGAAAACACATCGAAAGTAACATTCGGCCTGGCTTCATAAATAATGCCTATTACACCCATAGGTACAGTCGCTTTAGTTAACTCTAGTCCATTTGCAAGCTGCCTTTTTTCTAGAACCTTTCCTAAAGGTGATTTTAATGAAGCAATATTCCTGATATCATCAGCTATCCCTTTTATCCTGACAGTGCTTAATTGCAACCTATCATATTTGGGATCATTAGGGTCCATTCGTTCCAGGTCCCTAATGTTTTCTGACAATAAAAATTGATTTAATTCTTCTGCCTTTTCAGCAAGATCATATAATACAGCGTTGATCTTATCTTCTTCCAACATAGCCAGCTTGGTTCCGGCTTTCCTAACTGACGTAAAAATATTATCTAATGACATGGTTTATTTTGTAGCCTTGGGAGATACTTTTTACAAAGGATTAAAAACTAAAATCTATTTTTTTATATTACTGATGATGGATAATACAAATAACAATTTAAAATTGCTAAAAACCTTATATTTTATCCTGAACATTAGCAATTTGTACTTATTCAAAACCTTTTGATAAATAAAGATAATCATAGTGAACAAGGGGTTTCTGATTTTTCTGGCCTAAAAGAGTTATTGCTTTATCCATACCATATTCTGCAATACCCAAACCAACAGCACTGCCACCATCATCCAGCAACCGTATAATATCCCCTTTCTGAAAATCACCTTCAATTTTTACAATCCCTACCGGCAAAAGACTTGATGCTTTTGTGGAAAACAAAGCCGCCTTCGCTCCTGCGTTAAGGAAAACTTTTCCTTTTGCTGAGGTCTCCGAATGTGCAATCCACTTTTTTCGATTAGAAGTAATTTTTTTAGGCAAAAACCTGGTGCCGTGATGTATACCGTTGAGCAGGTCAATGATAACATTGTTTTTTTTTCCATTTGCTATATGCACATTTATACCTAAACCTGCTACCTTATGCGCAATATTGCATTTTGTTATCATCCCTCCTCTGCCAAAATTGGATTTTTGGGTACTTACAAAAGATGAAAAATCTTGTTGTATATAGTCAATTTCATGTATTACTTTCGATTCTTCAAGTTCAGGGTTACCATCGTATATTCCGTCCACATTGGTAAGAATGATCAAAGCATTTACATCAAGCATGGATGCCACGAAACCTGCAAGCTCGTCATTGTCAGTAAACATTAATTCTGTTACGGATATCACATCGTTTTCATTGATGATTGGCACTATATTATGTTGAAGAAGTACCCTAAGGCAATTCCTCATATTAAGATAGTGTAGCCTGTCACGAAAATCTTCTTTGGTAACCAGTACCTGGGCACAGATCAGCTCGTATTTTTTAAAAAGTTCTGAATACGTGTTCATCAACTTTACCTGACCTACAGAAGCCCACAATTGCCTTGCCGCAACTGTATCTACCTTTTCTGGCAATTTTATCAGTGTTCTTCCTGCGGCTACTGCTCCGGAAGAAATTAAAATAACTTCAATCTTTTCCTTTTTTAAAGCTGCAATCTGGTCGGTTACATGCTGTATTTGGTCCAAATCGGGCAAACCATCAGGTTTTGACAGGACATTCGATCCAATTTTTACTACGACTTTCTTGTACAACACAATCTTTACAATAGTGGATTAAAATGGTAAAGCTAAGGAAGAAGCTGAATTTTTAATAATTGAAAGGAAAAATAAGAGGAAATATTAAATTTTAGAAAAAAATTTACAATCCTGACAAAGAATCCTGTTTTCTAATCTGCAGGAATAGTATTCTTATTTTGATTTTTAAAGTTGATCAACTTTTATATTTTTTAATGATATCACAGAAACTTCCTTTAGCTGTTGATCTTGATATAGCAGGTGGTAATTCTCAAGAGGTGCTTCGGCAATGGGTTCGTAATTTATATAGTCCAAAAATAAAATCCCACCTATCCGCTGTGGGTTTATAGCTTTACGAAACCTGCTTCCACCGCCCTCTGTTTCATAATCATAGGCAAAAAAATCAATGGTGAAATTTTGTTTATGAATCCAAAATATAAAGTTATCATTGAAATCTTCACCTCCACCAATTTTAGCAAAAGTCACTTTAATTTTATTGTATAAATTTCCAGCTATGGTATCCTCCCCTATGAGTTGCTTATTCACCGCAGGGTCATTTAAAGGGTTTGGCATGATTGCAAAGTAAATGACACTATTAACAGAATTCGAATATTTTTTCTCCCAATCTTCTGATAATGCTACTTCCTTTTCATTTATAAACCGGGTAAATCCATTGTTATCCAATACATCCAAGACCATTCCAAGGCTGTCTTCAAAAGCACGGGTATATTTAAATTTACCATTAGATATTCTGGCTGTATATTTTTTGTCCCTAAAATCAAAGCTTATCATTACAGTATTATAATTAGAACCACCATGAACTTCAATGGTTTTATTTACAATTTCCTGTGCTTCATCCTTTTGGAGAGCACAGGAAATTATAAAGCTTACGAACAATAATGTGCTTATACTATAAGGAAGCCAATGTTTTATTATCAATTTTATCTCCATAATCTTTTTTATATTGCACTTTTCTTTCAATTGCTTCAATGACAACTGCAGCAAAATCTACTCCATATAGGTCGCCCCCCACATTTAAACCCCCTGGACTGAAAACATTTATTTCCATAAGTTTATCGCCCACTATATCCAAACCTACCAAAAACATTCCATCTTTAATTAATTTTGGCCTTACAGTTTCTACAATCTTCAACATAGTTTCATCAACTTTCACTGGATGTACTTTACCACCTACACTCACATTGCTCCTTATGTCCGAGCCTTCATTTTTTCTTCTGAAAGCAGCGTATTTTCCATTTAACTGGAGGGCATGTCCATTCATTACAAAAAGGCGCACATCGCCTTCAGATGCTGCAGTCAAATATTCTTGGGCAATAACAAAACCATCCCGGCCAATTGCCTCTACCATTTGATTTAAATTGGTTGCATCATCTTCCCTGACAATAAAAACCCCCGTTCCACCAGATCCCTGTAAGGGCTTTAAGATCATATTGCTGTTTTGTTCTTCAAAAAAACTCCTTATTTCCTTAACGTTCCTTGAAATGATTGTCCTCGGCCGGACCGATTCCGGAAAATGCTGAAAATACATCTTATTGAATGCGTCCGCAAGGCTATTGGGGTCATTTAATACAATTACACCATTTTGTACTGCCAGCTGGGCAAATACTACCCCTGCTATCCTTGCCCAGGAGCGGTTTTCAGGTTCTGATGCCGGATCGTTCCGGAGCAAGAGGACGTCGATATCCTGGGCAGTCAAATGTTCGACCACCCCTTCCTTCGTCTTCATAGCTTTCATATATGCCTCCCCTGTTTTGTATTTTCCTGCAGGTGCTTTATATGCTTTCCCCCCCATCAAACCATCAGGGTAATAGGCAAGGTCAGCTACACCCATTAGATAAGCATCATGGCCTAAATTATGGGCCTTTTGTGCTAATTTTACAGTTGTGTAATTAGCTTTTTCAGTTTCAATATCATTGATTACGAAAGCGATTTTCATATTAATTATCTATAAGGTTGTAAATTGTTAGCCCTTCTTTAAGTTTCATTTTCTTTTCTTCTGCCTGCGGCATAGTCAGGTACCTTGGTTTTAATGGAATGGGGTTTAATACGTTCCTGTACATCAGCTCCTGCATTATTGGTATGTAGTCTTCACTGATTTTCCCAATTAATAAAGGCTCTATAGCATTGCCTTTTTTTAAATATGCCAATAAGCTTACTAAACCTCTTAGATATACCGCGTCTTTTGTAAAGCCACCACTTCTGAATACCCGTGAGGTAATGGAAAAAGACGAATAGGAAGAAAAATTGTATTTATCTTTTAATAGCCGAAATGTTTGGATAAAATCAGCACCATCAATCAATGCATTTATGGCAACAACCCGGGCCGCCAAAATGCGCAATCTATCACTATTAAGCCCACCCATGAAATATTCCGACAGAACTGCCAAACCTTCCTGAAGCTCTTCATATCCGGGTACTCCGCTGTACAATTGCTTTAAAGGCTGTGCCTTCCCATTATAATAAGTAAGTACATGTGTGCCAACTTCATGCTGAATCAGTGCTTCTACCCGGTCTTTAGCAAATGAGGCGTTTTTACCAATCAAAAGGTTTCCATCCGACACCATCAATCCAATAATATCTGACCTAATTTGAATTTCAGCATTCATCCCAGGATATTGGCTTTGTAAATATTCAAATTCTATTTTAGCCCTTTTGGCAAATTGTTCTGCAGTAACTACTTCCTTTTCATCATTGTCTTTTTCTGTAAACACTGCTAATAATCCTTCTGCCAACTTCAACAAACCGTCTTTTACTCCCCCAAACAACTGTAAACTTCCATACAAAAAATTATTTGTTTCACGAAATGCCAGCATTGAAAGCATTTGGTCGAGTTCCTGTCTTTTTTCCCTGAATAAATAACTTAAAGTAGGGTCATCAACACTTTCAATGGGAATATTGAATAGCTCTTTTTTAAGCTCTTCTGTATCTATGGGAAGTAAACGGTAAAGAAAAATCGGATCCTTCTCAAACCGGTTTTTTTTAAACTTTTCCCATGCCTTATCTTCATTTATTGGGGTAACTAAAAGCAGGAACTTAAACTTATTGTTAATATCAACCAATTGTTGGTCTATTTTCCAAACAGCTTTTAGAACCGACTGACGGCCCAGCATGTGATAATTTGTAAACTTATGAGGCGTTTGAATCCTTACAAAATCAAAAACTGTTTTCTTGAGAGTCTTTGAAAGTTCGGATCTCAAGGTCCTGAAAAGTAAAGGGTAAACCAGACCATTTTCCATATTTATATAAAATGGACTAATTTCTATTCCCAACAATAAACAATTGTTTGATTTCAATTCTTCTTCATTCAAAAGCTGTGGCATACCTATTGGGTGGCGAGGAGCTACAGAAGAAACATCAACCTCAATAGGGCCTTGAT
>JALZND010000277.1 GCA_030857845.1 Bacteroidota bacterium
CTTGATTACCTGCTGCTTTCGGTGCAAAGGAAATTAGTAATGAATAAACCTCAGGTTTTCTTTAGGAGCAGACAAAATCTGAGCGGGGAAAAAATTACTTTTAAAATTGATGGAGTTAAAGCTAATTCAATCATTTGGGACATATCCAACCCCTATTTGCCCTCAAACCAATTGTATACAATACAAAACAATTTAGCCCGATTTGGAACATCCTCAGTGGACCTTCAGGAATACGTTGTTTTTGACCCTACAGCTTTAGACGCCCCGGTTTTTATAGAAAAAGTAGCAAATCAAAACCTGCAAGGCGAAGGTGTATTTGATATGATCATTGTTACTGTTGATAAGTTTAAACAAGAAGCATTACGGCTTGCAGATTTCCGAGCTTCAAATGACCAACTATCCATTAAAGTCACTACTGTAAAAGAAATATACAACGAATTTTCTTCTGGAGCCAAGGATGTTACAGCTATTAGGGATTATATGAAGTACCTGTATAACCTGAGCGAACCTGAAAACGGAATAAAATATCTACTACTTTTTGGGAAGGGGTCATATGATATTAAAAATAAACTGGCTGGTAATATAAATTATGTTCCTATTTATGGATCCCGAAATAGCCTTCATCCCCTTTACAGCTATTCCTCTGACGATTATTATGGATTTTTAGACGATGATGAAGGAGAATGGATTGAAGATGCCCAGGGAGACCACCTGATGGATATAGGGATTGGCAGGATCCCGGTAAGGGATATAAAACAGGCAAAATTAGTTGTTGATAAAATTATTAATTACAATGCATCTCCTGCTGCTTTTGGTGCTTGGAGAAAAGATATTTATTTTGTTGCTGATGATGAAGATTTTAACTTGCACCAATTAGATGCAGACCGGCTTGCAAAACTTGTCGATACTGCACATACTGAATTTAACGTAAATAAAATCTACCTGGATTCTTATCACCAATATCCGGCAAAAAATAACCTGGAAACTTCGCCAGATGTAAACAAAGCCCTTAATGATGCCATTAAATCTGGTGCATTCATTGTAAATTATACAGGGCACGGGGGGCAATATAAATGGGCTGAAGAGGGAATCTTAGATACTGCAATGATCAACAAATGGAAAAACCCTGATAAACTTCCTTTCTTTGTAACAGCTACTTGTACCTTTGGCAAACATGATGATCATATAACAAAATCAGGTGGGGAGAAAATGCTCATGGACACAAAGGGTGGTTCCATTGGGCTGATCACTAGTGGCCGTAATGTTTTTTCATCTACTAACTATGTTTTAAATAATGCTTTCTATAATTGTGTTTTCAAACAAATTGAGGGTGAATATCTAAGCATTGGGCAAATTTTTAAAGAAGTAAAGAATACAAGCCTAAGAGGAAGTATAAACAGGAATTTTTCCCTCCTTGGCGACCCATCAATGAAGTTGGCCTATCCAAAGAAAAAAGTAGTTTTAACTTCTATTATCAATATAGCAGGCAATGATGCAAGTGACACCTTAAAAGCTTTAGGTAAAGTAAAAATAAAAGGCAAAGTCCTGGAGGATGATGGAAGTGTAATGGAATCTTTCCAGGGAATATTGCAGGCATCTATATTTGATAAATTATATGCTACAACCACTTTAGGTCACCCATTTATGACCTATCAGGAACGGAACAGCCTTATTTTCAAAGGAAAAGCATCTGTGGTGGATGGAAAGTTTGAATTTGATTTTATAGTCCCTAAAAATATATCTTACAATTTTAATGAAGGGAAGATCAGTCTCTATGCAAGTGACCCTGAAAAAGGCATTGATGCAAGTGGAAGCAACCAAAAAATTAAAATAGGTGGAAGTGATCCCAATGCTGTGGCAGAAAATAAACCTCCCCAAATAAAATTATACCTGAATGATACTACCTTTAGGAATGGAGGAACGACAGCCTCAAATTCATTATTAATGGCCAGGATCTCTGATGACAGTGGCATCAATATTACCAATAATTATAATCATCATATTACTGCCACCTTAAATGGCGATAAGGTATATATACTTAATAATTTCTATGAAACAGAAATCAACAATTATAAAGTTGGTTGGGTAAATTACCCCATAGATGATTTACCCAGGGGAAGAAACATCCTGAAAGTACAAGCTTGGGACATTCACAATAATGTAAATGAATCAATTTTAGAATTTTATGTAGAAGATGATGCTAGATTGTCCCTTAACAACGTTATCAATTATCCGAATCCGTTTTCGGAAAGAACAATATTTCAGTTTGAACATAATGCAGCCGGTGAGAACATATTGATAAATTTGGATATATTTTCGATAAAAGGCGAACATGTTTATGGGATTGAAAATTTATACCCTGTAGCTCCTGCTACTTTAAATACGATGGAATGGGACGGCAGGAATAAATGGGGCAATAAACTAAATGAAGGTATATATATTTATAAAATAACAATTAAGTCAGAAGCGACGGGGCTTAAAAATCAACAATACAAAAGGTTAATCATTAAAATTTAATTACATTTACATCAAAATTTCTATATATATGATGAAATATTGTACATTGTTTGTTATTGGGATGGTAACTTCCTTTTTCAACAATTCATTTTCTCAAAATCAAGCACCTTTTCCTCATCCACAAAATGCTACTAATTCTAATCATTTACCTCCTACATTTATAGGACAAGGAGTTGATAGAAGAGTTATTACAACTGCTGTTCCATTTTTGCTCATATCTCCTGATGCAAGGGCTGGCGCGATGGGAGATGTTGGTGTTGCCACATCTCCAGACCCAAATTCTGCACATTGGAATCCTGCAAAATTTGCTTTTATGGAAAAAGATTGGGGCTTTTCCTTAAATTATACTCCATGGCTAAATAAAATAGTCAACGATATGTCCATCAACTACTTGTCTTTTTACAAAAAATTGGATGGAGAACAAACCATAGGGGCTTCATTAAGGTATTTTGATTTAGGTGATATTCAATTAACAGATTTTGCAGGACTTTCCATGGGTGATTTTAATCCTCGTGAATTTGCTATTGATGGAACCTATTCCCTTAAACTTACTGAAAATTTTAGCATTGGTAGCAGTGCAAGGTTTATACTGTCCAACCTTGCAGGAAATTTTTCCAATACTACCAACGATGCTAGTGCCGGAACAAGTGTAGCTGCAGATTTTGGCACCTATTATACAAAAGATATCAATACTGGAGGCAACAATTCAAATTTATCTTTAGGAGCAAATATATCCAATATAGGATCTAAAATAAGTTATAATACTGCAGCCGAAAGGGATTTTATTCCCACTAATCTAAGGTTGGGTTCTGCCTATTCTATGGATCTTGATCCATATAACAGCCTTACCTTTGCACTTGACTTCAATAAACTTCTTGTTCCTACCACTCCCGTTTATCAAAGAGACGCAAATGGCACGGTAGTATTTAATCAAGGCAACCCGGTTATTTTACAAGGCCGTGACCCTAACAGGTCATTATTGAGTGGCATATTCGGATCATTTTCAGATGCACCCGCGGGTTTTAGGGAAGAGATACAAGAAGTAGCTATTGCTTTTGGTACAGAATATTGGTATAATAATGTTTTTGCTGCCCGAGCAGGATATTTTTATGAGCATGAAAATAAGGGCAATAGGAAGTATTTTACCGTAGGGGTAGGTCTTAGGTATCAAGTATTTGGTTTGGATTTTGCATATCTAGTTCCTCAAAAGCAAACCAACCCCCTTGCCGAAACATTAAGGTTTTCCCTAGTATTTAATTTTGAAGGAAGTTAATCCCAACTAAATGATAAATAGAATTTTAGCTCCTGAATTCAAAAAAGTTGTTGAAATAGATTTTAGTCAAGCTAAAAATATAACATTAGATAATAATATTTCTTTACATATTATAAATGCTGGTACACAACCAGTCATTCGGTTTGAAATAATCATCAAGGCGGGTGCTGTAGAAGAGCCAAAACCTGGTTACTCATACTTTACCTCCAAAATACTCCAGGAGGGGACAAAATATAAATCCTCAAAAGAAATTTCCCGTCAGTTAGATAAATTTGGAGCTTTCCTGGAGGTCAATCCAGGCAATGATTATGTTATTATTGTTTTATATACATTATCCAAGCACCTTTCTTCAGTCTTACCAATCTTACAGGACATATTATTTAATCCTTCTTTTCCTGAGGATGAATTAGAAACACTTAAAAGAATTAAAATACAGAATACAAAAGTCAACCAGGAAAAAACAAATTATTTATCTTCTATAATTTTCAGGAAAAGTATTTTTGGAAACGCGCACCCGTATGGCAGGGAACTGCTGGAGAACAATATCAATGATATCACTGCAGACGTACTTAAAACTTTTTACAATCAATATTATCACAATTCCTGGGATATCATTGTATCCGGACTTATTCAAGAAGATGATATAAAAATTATAAATTTATATTTTGGAAAACATCAGGTAAAGCCAACCAATACAAGTTCTCCTAATAAACCCTCAGGAACACCCGGAAATCACCTTATTAATAAAGAAGATAGCTTACAATCTTCTATAAGAACTGGTAAATTATTATTTAACAAGTCCAATAAAGATGTCCATAAATTTAAAATAGTTAACGAAATCCTGGGAGGTTATTTTGGATCCAGGTTAATGAAGAACATAAGGGAGGAAAAAGGATTTACATATGGTATCCAATCAAACCTAGTATCCCTAAAACAAGAAGGATATTTTGTAATTGGCACTGATGTAAAAAAAGAGTTTACAAGCAAAACATTAGAAGAAATTTATAAAGAAATAAAGGTTTTACAGCAAGAACCTGTTGATCTTCAGGAATTGGAAACGGTCAAAAACTATATGACAGGTTCGTTTTTATCTGAAATAAATACACCTTTTGCACTAGCAGATAAATTTAAAAGCATTTACCTGCATGATTTGAATTATGATTATTATAAAAATTTTATTGCCACAATTAATACCATTACACCACAAGAAATTTTGGAAACAGCCCAGCAGTATTTACATGTAGATTCTATGACTGAAGTTATAGTTGGAGGATTGTAAATAAACATCTACTTCACATTGAATAATTTTCTAAGTTTACTGATTTTTTATCACTTTTTTTTTAATTTTCATTCAAATAATCATGTGAAAGCTGAGTAACGATCGACTTAAGTAAATAAGTCTGTAGGTATATACGTTTAGG
>JALZND010000278.1 GCA_030857845.1 Bacteroidota bacterium
CAACCAAACAACAATTACAGGCAAAAAAACATGAAATAGCGAAAGTCCCCTCAAAAACAAGCCGAGCTCATTTTTAAACATATAATTTGTTAGGTTTACCAATGGTTTTCCAGTAATCAATTGAAACAAGTAATCAACGTTCCAAACTATCTCCAAAGCCAAAACACCAACAGCCATCATGCTTATCAATATTCTGCTTCTTGTCCATAAAGCTATTCCTACTGCAAAAAGGGCAATATCTGAAAACCATAGAAAATTGCCAGGGCCATAGTTTTTCCAATATACAGAAACAAGCAAACAAACAAAAATCAGGTAAGGGATTTTGATAAAATCAATTAAGGAAGTCATTATTTTCAATCCTTTTTTACTTAATCGGCCCACAAGATAATAAAAAGAAAATCGTATTTGCAGCTTTATTGTTGTTGGTCCATTGTCAAGATGCTAAGTGGAAAAATTAGGATTAATTAATTTACATTTTTTAATTAAGGATTAATTAATGATAAGGGAAATCCCATTACTTCCAGAAACCCTGCCATAAGTGAAGAAACATAATGGTCCACAAAACTTTCTTCCTCATCTTTTTCTCTTTCAAATTCAGCAATTTCAGGTTCTTCTGATTTTTTAGCCGCAATTTCTTCGTTAATTACAAGTTCATTGGCAAGAAAAGCACCAATTTGAAACAGGGTACCTGCAGGGTCAGAGGATTTTGATTCGCTCAATTGTACGTTCAGGTTATCATAACTCAGGCCAAAACTGCCCACAGCCTGGCTTTTACCGGCTTCAAATTCCCATAATATTTTATAAATCGTTCCGCTTTCTACACCGAAACGAGTAGTAAATTCAGTATACCTATTTAGCTTTTTAAGGTCAAATGTGTCTACTTTTCCCGATATTTTTACTGGCTGATTCTCATCCTGCATCGGAATCAGCATATCGGTTTCAAAATATCCATCACCCAACAATAATCCATTTACATATATAGCAGTTTCTGGCTTGTTGAGGATAATTTTATTAACATTTGAAAAATCATCAACCTTCAAGTTCAGGTTATTTAAAGAAATTTTACCTGGTTTTTCTGCCCCTTCTGATAATTCTTCATATACAATGTCCGTATTGCCGATGCTAATATTTCCAATATAAAAAGGTAATCCTATATCCTTAATCATTTGCTGTGGTGTATTGTAAGACAGCGTACTTTCTTCTGCCGGATAATTATTATCCTTGTATATTTTAACATTCAAACCTTCGGATGATACAGAGCTGGCAAAGAGGCCTTTTTGTTTAATGAGGTGTTCATACTCCAAATTATCGACCAGGAAGCTGTTGTTGGAGATGTTCATTATTTGATTGGACTCCGGACCCTTCAAAATTTTCATATAGTTTTGGTTGTAGTCATACGTTAAACCATAGGCATGTAAAAATTTTTCCCTGGTGCTCATCCTCAACAGATCGAGGTTTATTTTATGCACATTGTCGGGCAAAGGGAAAAGAATCCGCTCCATCCTAACTGCGATATCATCGGCATGCATCACCCTTCCTCCTTCAAAGGCAGTTCCTTCTGCAATTAAAACATCAGAAAGTTGTAGATAAACAGCAGGAAGGTTCAAAGTATTTTGGTTCCCTTCCATACCAGATAATTTTATATCGGCTCCTATAACGGCTATTTTATTGATCTGGACTTCATTTAATATCCCCTCTATTAAAGGATATAAATCCAACTTTAAACTTTCATCTACATTTTCCTCACCCGTACCACTGCCAAGCTCAACCAATAATTTAGGATATTCCATTGCAATACTATCGATATTAAATTTTTTGTCCGTGAGCTCCCTCGTATCGATCCCCATAATTTTAAAACCTTCAAGAGCAGCTTCAGCATACAATTCCCCAGCTACCCTTTTGGTGTTTCTGGCAGCAAGGTGATCTATTGAAAGGTTCCCTGTCCCATTTTTTATCTGGATGTCAAAACTGTCCAATGCAATTTCCAGCATTCTTTTCCTTTCCAGGTATTTTAAACTTTCTATGGAGACATTAAATGCTTTAGCATGAAAAAAGCGATTGTCGGAAAATGCTGGCTTTTTATCAAATATTAAGTTTTGGGAGGCAAAACTTATTTTCTGAACAGTTAGATGATTTTGTTCCTGGTAATTAATATCTTTTAATAATACTTCATCTATTCTTATCCTGTCGAGAAGATCGGGAAGGTTATCGCCTAAAGAAAATTTGGTGATGTCGAAGCCAGTATTTTTATTATCGGCTTCTTTTGCGTCCTCTTTATCAATATCAAAATTATTGATAACCCTTAAACTCTGGAGGGATAAGCTTTTTATGTGGGCCACACTATCTTCCTGGACCCTGTTTAAGTCAAGGTCAAAAAGGTTGAAAACTTCATATGAAGCGAATAAAAGTGTATCATTTTTCGTTTTACCTTCTTTGTAGAAAAGAACATTTTCAGAGAGAAGCCCGAAATCACTTTCCCTGGTTTTTAGTTCTATTACTTCAAGTGCTGTTTGCCATTGTGTGTTTCCTGAACGCTTTATTGTTACATCTTTCCCCAGGATATCAATTTTGGAAGCATAAAATGCACGTGCATCGGTAAAAACCTTGTTCGCGTTGATAAGTATATCATCACTTAAAACATTAAATTCATCGGCTCCAAAAACCAATGTATCATGGCTTTCAATATTCAAAAGAGTTAGGTCGAAATTCCTGAAGCGCAGGTCATTAAGCTTTAACTTATCCACATGGTCATTTATTAAAGGATAGATATCTAAATCCTCCCATTCAAATGGGCCTGTGTTATCGGAAGTATCAATATTACGTACTTTGGCTTCAATATTTAAGTCCAAAAATGAGGCCCTATCCAATTGAAGGTTGTTTGATAGTAGAAAATCTAACCATGAAACCCCTTCAACAGAAATTTCTCCTGCATCAAGCTTAATGACAGGGGTATTATTTTCCCTTGCAGATGCAGAATCCGTTCGGACTTGGATGCCATTCACAATAAAATTTCCTCTAAGCAGTGAAATATTCACATTTTCAATTTCTGCAGCATATTGACCTGCATCGAAATCGTTGATTTTACTTTCAAGAAAATTTTTGGCAATAGGGTCTAAAAAAAAGCTTGCAACAAAGAGTAATAGGACAATCCCTATAATAAAGTAAGCAATAACCTTTAATGTTTTTTTAAATAGATGCATAATTAGAATTCTTCTTCAGCACAATTCGTATGCTTTATGCTCCAATTGTAAGCATTGGGAATAATTTTACTTTATTAAGCGAAAAAATAGTAGATTGTTTTGGTTAAAATTGAAATGAAATATTTTTGGAAGACCAAAAAGATGAAAAATGGTTTGCCTATATATCAAAAAATAAGGAAAGAACACCAAATAAATTTAATGAAGAAATCCACAGCATTATTCAAAAAAAGCACTTCTATTGTTGTTATATGTCTTCTTTAAGAAATCAAAAATATCGAAATTAAAATCTTAAATACTATCTTTAAATTTCCATTTATATTTGCCTATAACAATAGGTCCAACCCAATCCACTTTAAAAAATTTCATGAAAAACATCTTTATATTCTTTTTGATGCTTGTTTTTTTATTTATAGGAATATTGTTGTTCAATACATTTTCGGGGCAGCAAGAAAACATAAAGGTGGATAAAATCATTCCTTTGGATGTGGAAGATGATGTCATAACTCGGCTGGTTCAAGCAATAAAAATCCAAACAGTTTCTTATGACGATGCTACTTTAATGGATACAGCAGCATTTTCAGCCTTTCATAAACATCTTGAGGTTTCGTTTCCAAGGGTACATGCAACCTTGCAAAAAGAGGTCATCAATGGGTTCAGTCTATTGTTCAAATGGAGGGGAAAAGATGCCTCAATTCCGCCAGTTATCCTTATGGGGCATATGGATGTGGTGCCTGTGGAGGATGCCACATTAGACCATTGGCAGGAAAACCCTTTTGAAGGATTGGTCAAAGATGGCTTTATTTGGGGCCGCGGCACCTTAGATGATAAAAATGGAATGATGGCAGTACTTGAGGCTGTTGAAATGCATTTGCAAGAAGGCCATCAGCCACAGGGCGATATTTATTTGGCTTTTGGGCATGATGAAGAAGCTGGCGGCAAAGGCGCAATTGCTACCGCTGCCTTATTAAATAGCAGAAATGTAAAAGCAGGCCTTATACTCGATGAAGGAGGGATCATTGCCGATGGTATTGTTCCCGGTGTGCAGGAGCTGGTTTCGTTGATAGGTACTGCAGAAAAAGGTTATACTTCGCTTGAGCTAAAAATACAAATGGAAAGTGGGCATTCTTCTATGCCGGCAAAAGAAACATCCATAGAAGTTCTTTCTAGGGCATTGGTCAAGCTTCGGGACAACCCTTTTCCTGCCAGGATTACCCCGCCTGTTGCAGGTCTTTTGGAAAATATTAAACCACATGTTTCATTTTTCAATAGGTTGGCACTTTCAAACCTTTGGCTTTTTAACAGTGCGGTAATCAATAATTATGAAAAAACTTCTTCTGGAAATGCGGCTGTAAGGACCACCATAGCACCTACCATCTTCAAGAGTGGCATTAAGGAAAACCTCCTTCCTGCTGAAGCCACTGCTACCATAAACTTCAGGATGCTCCCTGGTGATACTTCTGATGATGTAGTGGAATATGTAAAAAAGGTTATTGAAGATGATAGAGTTCAGGTACAAAAGACATCCTTCCTTCAGGAGCCTTCATTTGTTTCTCCTTCAGATAACATTGCCTTCAATACCATAAAAGTTTCTTTAAAACAGATATTTGGGGATTTAATAGTGTCTCCATATCTGGTAGTTGGTGCCACAGATTCCCGGCATTACAGGGATGTATCAAACAATATCTACCGCTTTTCCCCTATGGTTTTGCAATCAGAAGATTTGAGCCGGATTCATGGGATTGATGAAAGGATCAGTATTGAAAATTATAAAAACAGCATCAGGTTTTACCATCAGTTAATAAAGAATATCGATGATTATAATTTAAATTAAAAAGATAGTTTCAAGTTCATTTACTTTTTGTCTTGAAACAAAGAATGCTCTTATTAATAGAGACTCATTCACAATAACCAGCTTCCTTTACTTTTTAAGGTTGAAATAGGACAAACGAGAGTTCTGTGCAAGTTTGGGTGTGAGTGCAAGTTTGGGTAGGAGTGTGCGTGTGAG
>JALZND010000279.1 GCA_030857845.1 Bacteroidota bacterium
CCTACCAATTCCGATAACATTGAGCATATTTGGGTCATTCCATATGATGAAGTATTGGGAGAAGGTATGAATATAGCACAAATGACGCTTCATTACCCTAGCCAGCTTACTTTCAGATTACAGGAACAACCATGGAATGGGTATGCTGCATTAGAAGAATTCTATAATTCTTATGAAGATGACGATGAAAGAAGAGCAAACAATTTCCTTGTAGGTCCTCAATTGGATACCCAGGGCGACCCCATTCTTGACCTGTCGTTTGAGGGCAGCAGGGATGCCAGTGGGGCCGCTGTAGTATATACACCAAGAATCAATGAATTAGCGCCTTTAGCTTTAAGAGATGCCGGTGCCAGGTTATTTAAATTTAACTTTAAAATGGATCAGTTGAACAACATGGATAACGACTTTCCAATCTTCCGTTATGGTGATGTGCTCCTAATGAAAGCTGAGGCAAAAGCCAGATTGAATAATAACTGGAATGATGAAGAAGTTTTGATGCTTGTAAATATGGTAAGAACAAGAGCAGGTGTTGCTCCTTTTATTTCCATCACCGCTGACGATTTCCTTACTGAGAGAGGCCGTGAAATGTTTATGGAAAATTACAGAAGGCAGGATTTAATCCGTTTTGGAGCCTGGGGCGATCCTTGGTGGGAAAAACAAGCACATTCTAACCCAAATTTACGGTTCTTCCCTATTCCATTAGAAAGCATAAATGCCGCAGCAACTGGAACATTTAATTTGACACAAAACCCTGGATATTAATAGCATATAACCATTCTGTTTATAGCTTTTTTTTTAATATTATACAAATAACGTCCAATATATTTGGACGTTATTTGTTATATAGCTTTATGAAAGAAATTTTTGCTGTACTCCTCTTTACCTCACCTTTTATATTCCTTAGCTGCAAGGAAAAACCTGTTTCCCAATTTGAAGAAAATCATAAAGAAGCTGGTATAAATTTCAACAATCAGCTTACCTATACAGAAACCCTGAATCCATATACTTACCGTAATTTTTATAATGGTGGTGGTGTAGCCCTGGGTGATATTAACAATGATGGGCTACTCGACATTTACTTTACAGGTAATATTGTTCCGAATAAACTATTTTTAAATAAAGGAAATTTTAAGTTTGAAGATATAACAGCCAAAGCTGGGGTAGCTTGTGAAGGAGTTTGGTCTACAGGTGTTACTTTTGTGGACATCAATGGCGACGGACTTCTAGACATATATGTTTGCAAATCGGGTAGTCCGGAGGGCGAGCGCCGGCATAATGAATTATTTATAAATAATGGTGACCTTACCTTTACTGAAAAAGCTAAAGAATATGGTCTTGATAATGTGGGATTATCTACCCATGCCGCTTTTTTTGATTTTGATAATGATGGTGACCTAGATTGTTACCTCCTTACCAACTCTATAAAATCAGTCGGTAATTATGATCTTGTGAAGAACCAAAGAGAAATTCCGGATGCTTTTGGTGGTGGAAATAAATTTTTTAAAAACGACAATGGAAAATTTATAGACTATACAGCAGAAGCGGGGATTTACCACAGTGACATCGGCTTTGGACTGGGCATCACATTAGGAGATTTTAATGATGATGGATGGACGGATATATTTGTTTCCAATGATTTTTTTGAGAAAGATTACCTGTACATTAATAACAAAAACGGCGGTTTTGATGAATTGTTGGAACAATACTTTCAATCAATCAGCATGGGTTCAATGGGGGCTGATTTAGCTGATCTTGATAACAATGGCAAACCTGACCTTATGGTTACCGAAATGTTGCCAGATTCTCTGAATAGAAAAAAAACCAAAGCAGCTTATGAATCCTGGGATAAATACCAGGCCAGCCTGAAAAGTGGATATTATCATCAATTTCCAAGAAATGTACTTCAAAAAAATCTTGGAAATCAGTCCTTTGTTGAACTAGGCCGTATGGCTGGAGTTTCAGCTACCGAATGGAGTTGGAGTGCTCTGCTTTTTGATATGGACAATGATGGGTTAAGAGATATTTTTATCTCAAATGGCATCTTCAAAGATCTTTTAGACCGTGACTATTTAAATTATACAGCAACTGATGAGAATATTAAGGAGATGATCAACAATAAAGATGAAGTGATCAAAAACCTGATTGATAAAATGCCTTCAGAAGCAGTTTCAAATTTTACCTATAAAAATATAGGGGGCTTTGTATTTGAAGATCATGGCAAGCAATGGAACCTCGATCAAAAAACCTTTTCTAACGGAGCCGCCTATGGAGATCTGGATAATGACGGCGATTTAGATCTTGTGATTAATAATGTAAATATGCCCGCCTATATATATAAAAATAATACAGATACCTTTACAAATAGAAGCCTTAGGGTAAAACTTATAGCCAACGGAAAAAATTCCTTCCAGATAGGTGCAAAAGTAGTTGCCTGGACTGAAGGTAAACAATATTTTTCCGAAAACTTTGTTACAAGGGGCTTTCAAAGTTCTGTAGATCCTACTATACATATTGGTTTGGGGTCTCATCAAATTATAGATTCATTACTTATTTATTGGTCCGAAGGTGGCATAACAGTTTTAAACCAGATTAAAACGAACCAAACGCTGGAAATACAAAAAGAGAAAATTCTGGTAATTGATAAAATGCCCCCTGTGAAGGATCAAAAAAATATTCCCTTTAAAAAATTTGAAATGAGCCAGCCTTTTGAACATCAACAGCATGATTTAGTAGATTTTGATAGGGACAGGCTTCTACCCTGGATGTACAGTAATGAAGCACCTAAAATATCCATTGGTGATATTGATGGAAATAATGCACCTGAAATTTTTATAGGAGGTGCAAAAAATCAAGCTGGCCAGTTGCATAAAGTAGATAAACATAGTTTTAATCCAATACCTAATCTTCAATTTGAAAAAGATAAGGCTTCTGAAGATGTAAATAGTATTTTTTTTGACGCTGATAATGATGGCGATCTTGATTTATATGTGGCATCAGGCGGCAGGGGTTATCCTAAAAGCTCATCATTGTTAATGGATAGACTTTATATAAATGATGGAAAGGGAAATTTTGTCTTGTCTACAAATCCGCTACCTTTTAAAGAATTTTTTAGTTCAAGTGTAGTTACAGCCGGTGATTTTGATAATGATGGGGATATAGATTTATTTGTAGGTGAACGTTTTCATCCTTTTTTTTATGGAATTGGGGGTAGTGGTTATATTCTGGAAAATGATGGGAAAGGAAAATTTACCAATGTAACAGCGGCCGTTTTACCTTCGCTTAAAGATATAGGCATGGTAACAGATGCAAAGTGGATTGATATAAATAATGATGGCTTGTTGGATTTGGTAGTTGTTGGTGATTGGATGCCCATTAAGATTTTTATCAATGAAAATGGGAAATTAACTGACCAATCCAAAGCTTATGGTCTGGAAAATACAAGGGGCTGGTGGAACACAATTGAAATTGGAGATATAAACAGGAACGGGAACCTTGATTTTATTGTTGGAAATCATGGCAACAATAGCTTCTTTAAACCTGGAGACCGGATGTATGTTCATGATTTTGATGGTAATGGGTCGATAGAACAAATATTTTGTACAAAAGTAAATGGTAAATATTTTCCTGTTATTGATAAAGATGAATTGATATCCCAACTACCTGGCCTTAAGAAGAAATTATTATATTATACTAACTATAGCAGAATGTCCATTGATGAGATATTTGGAGCTGAGGTGCTTGAAAAAGCAAAAGTTTATGAAGTTGATATGTTGGAGTCCACTATGTTTCTGTCTTCGGGAAATAATTTTAAACCCTCCCCCCTGCCCAAACAGATACAGTATGCGCCGGTTTATGCCCTTCTTTTACATGATTTTAATGGAGACGGACGGCTTGATTTGGTGGCAGGAGGAAATCAGTATATGGTAAAACCCCGGTTTGGCAGGTATGATGCTTCAAAAGGATGGTATTTTGAAGGAACAGATAGTGAAAAAGATGGGATATTTAATGAGGGGCAAACTCTAAATGTAGAGGGTGAAATTAGAGACATTGCCCTTTTAAACTGGAACGAAAAGAAAATAATTTTATTCGCTATCAATAATGGAAAAATAACGACCTATGAGGTTATTAATTAGTTTAGCTTCTTTGCTTTTGATAAGTATGATGGGTTGCCGAGAGTCTGAATATACCAGGCTTGTAAAGAATGAACATCATAATGGGTTGAAAAAAGATTCCCTATTGTTCAATATTGCTTTCGGCAACAGCAAATCTGAGTTTTATAATAAATGTTGGGAACTGAACAAACAAGAATTGGTAACACATGCCCCATCCAATCAGGCGGTGCAATATGTTATTTTAGATTCAATGGTTCATGATAGCCCAACTAAAATAATGCTTTATTTTTTTCCTACTTTTGATGAGCAGGAAATCATCAACGGCATGAATATGGAATTTTCTTATCTGGGTTGGGCTCCATGGAACAGACAATATCAATCAGATTCGCTAATGATGAAGGTAGTCCAAATTTTGGAAAAGTGGTACGGAGGTAATCCCTTCATTTATGTTGATTTTGAAAATAATCCTGTTAAAGTACCCATAAAAGTTGATGGCAACAGGAGAATTATTGTCAGGATAAAAGATACCCAAACCGTTATGGCTACCATTCACGATATCTCACATAAAGAATTCAAGCATTCTTTATAATTGCCAAAATATGTTAAAATATTATTATTTTACTTTGTTTATCTTTTTACTATCCTGTAATACTACAGAGGAGACAAAAAAAAAGCAGTCTTCAATGTTTGAGTTACTTTCATCAGCGGAAACAGGTATCGATTTTATAAATCAGCTCGCTTTCGATGAATCATTCAATGTCTATACGTATAGGAATTATTACAATGGTGGTGGTGTGGCTATTGGAGATATAAACAACGATGGCCTGGTTGATATTTACTTTACCTCAAACCTTGGAGAAAATAAGCTTTACCTAAACGAGGGAGATTTTAAATTTAGGGATATCACAAGCCAAGCCGGTGTTGCGGGCACCAAGGGCTGGTCAACAGGCGTTACCATGGTGGATATAAATGGCGATGGACTTTTAGACATCTATGTTTGCAACTCAGGAGATCTGGCTGGTGATAATAAGCAAAATGAATTATTCATCAATAATGGCAATATGACATTTACAGATA
>JALZND010000280.1 GCA_030857845.1 Bacteroidota bacterium
ATCAAGTGCCACCATTGTAATACTTATGGGCACAAAAAACCTTGCTGAAATAACTGCTGTTTTTAAAAAACATGGCAAGGGCCAACTTGCGGTGGCGGTAATACAAAATGGTTCACTGCCAGAAGAAAGGTATATACTCAGCAATATTGAAGAGGTTTGTGCGCTTGCAAAAAAAGAAAATATTGGGTCGCCGGCTATCATCGTCATCGGCAAGGTAGTGAAGGAGCATCCCGATTTTGTTTATGAGAAACTACAGGAAAATCAGTTTTATAATCATTTATTAACAGCATAACCATTGGGAACAACACCTGCACCGAAATCACAGGAACGAGAGGGCAATTTGCTTTTTCCCGTTTTTATTAAATTGGAAAACCTGAAGCTGCTGATTGTAGGTGGTGGTGCAATAGGGCTGGAAAAACTTCAGGCGGTATTAAAAAACAGCCCGGCCACACCCTTGGTTTTGGTAGCCACTTGGATTTCTGATGAAGTAAGGGAACTTGCAGCAGGATACCCAAATGTGAAGCTTGTTGAAAAGCCTTATACTGTTGAGGACCTGGAAGACAAAGACCTTGTAATAGTTGCAACAAACGACAGGTCCCTGAGTGAAGTAATCAAGAATGACACAAAGAGAAAAAGGATACTGACCAATGTGGCAGATAAACCCGACCTTTGTGATTTTTACTTAGGATCGGTAGTAAAAAAAGGGGATTTAAAAATAGCTATCTCCACCAATGGCAAATCGCCTACCCTTGCAAAAAGGATCCGGGAGTTTCTGGAAAACAGTTTGCCTGAAAGCATGCAAAGTGTCCTTGACAACCTGAACCAAATACGCAACCAGGTAGAAGGGGATTTAAGTAAAAAAATTGAAGTATTGAACGAGGTTACGTCGCAATTTTTATCAAAACCAAAGAGATAATTTAAGGAAATCACTATGGAAATCACCAAGCAGGAAGAAGTAAAAGAACGTATTGAAGTGGATATAAATGACATAGAAACATTAAATAAAAAATATGAACCCCTTACTGTAACAGAGCGGATACATGAATTATTTAAAGATTTTGCATTAGATAAAATCCTTGTAACCTCTTCATTTGCTACACATTCCGCATTTTTCCTGCACCTTTTTAGCACAACTACAGAAAACAGGCCTAAAATTCACTTCATAAATACCACATACCACTTTAGGGAGACACTTGCCTATAAAAGAAGGCTTACCCAGCTTTACAACCTGGACGTTTTGGATGTGATGCCAGATGAAAAGGAAAACCAGTTTACACTGGAACATGAAACCTGGAAAACAGATCCGGACCTCTGCTGCAGGATTAACAAGACCGATCCCCTTTCGAAGCTTACCTCAAATTTTGACGTTTGGGTTTCCGGCTTAATGCGATCACAAAATGAGCACAGGAAAAACCTAAAGCATTTTGAAATGAAAGGCGGGATCTTAAGATTTTACCCTATCTTGGACATGACTCCTGAGCTTCGGGATGAATATATTAAAGAGCACAACCTACCATTTCATCCCCTTGTTTATGATGGTTATGGTTCAGTTGGCTGTACCCATTGCACCGTTAAAGGCCAAGGTCGGGAAGGCCGCTGGGTTGGGTTGGCAAAGACCGAATGTGGACTGCATATTTAAGTTGGGGCTTTTGAAATTGAAGTGGGATGTCAGTCTAAATAACTAAAAGGATACAGCCAAGAATCGGGGAACAATAAGCGAAAGACGAGAGGTAAAAACAGATCTAGATAGTCTTTTACCTGTTATTCGAAAAAATAATTTTTGACCTAAACTTATTAAAAATTTCTGGAGATACATAAATTCAATTGCGCTCAATAAAAAAAAATCCTTAGAGGCAACTTTAAGGATTTTTTATTTGGTTCTAGATGATTTATAGTGGGTGACATATTTTATGCAATCGGTTAATCTTTGTTACAAAGATCACGATTTACGTGATACTGAGGAATTTGATTCGGGTGGCCATAAAACACCAGTTTCCAGATAAGCCGCATTTTTTTACGTTTGGGTCAGAGGGGGATGTGCGGGTAAAAAACATCGGTGTTGAGGAAATGAAGCCAGCACGCCGTGCCCGTCTGGGGCTTGAGTGCGAAAGTAGGAACTGATAGGGTATTTGATTTCTTATCATTCTTATGTTTACCATGCCTGTGAAGATCCTAGCTACCTACCTTGTTGTTACGATACAGAATATTTGTGTGAAAATTAAACAGTAATACCTACTATAATTAACATAGAATCTTTTATTTCCCACCTGTATCCTTCATATAAGCCTGATAATTAACCAAGAGCACTTTTCCATTTTCAAGCAACATAAAGCCGTGGTCGTAGCAAAAACAATATTCGGAACCTGAATTGTTCTGATAAATATTGGTGAAATATTTGAAATTAAAACCCAGTGCCAACAAGAATTCCTTACCGACGGTACTGTTGCCATTGGGGTTGATGCGTTTCATAATGGTGCGGTTTTTACGCAGTACCGCGTTTACCTTAATAAGGAGTTTCTCTTCTTCATTTTTGTGCCTGTTGTTGAAGGCAGCCCTACATTGATCACTACAGAATTTTTTATCGGAACGCCCCTTCAATTCATTTTCACAAAGCAAGCATTGCTTTATTAAATTTTCCATATTTATAGTCGGTTAGGTACGGATATATTCGCTTATATCCGTTTGTTCCGGATATATACGCTTATAAATATGAATATATTTATTTTGTTTTGTTTTATAGGCTATATTGAATCATGGAGCGCGTAAAAAAAGCCATTTATTTTAAAAATAACCCGGTCCCGATAAAAAAACATCAATTGAACCAGGTTTATGTAGCCCTTTTTGAGCACAACAATAGGCCATTATACAGCTATACAACCTATGCCGATAAAGAACTTTTCAAAAAGATAATTGGCATTCCTGGCTTCAAATACAGCAGGACTTTAAAAAAAATAGTTTCTCTGCCCAATGAAGAGTGTTTGGCACGTTTGGAATATTGCCTGGGCCCCGGTATAAAAATAAACACCTTGGCCATGAAGAAGAAACTCCTGAGCGACCATTACATCACAAAAAACAACAAACCAGTAGTGGGGCACCACAGGTATACAGAAAACCTTCACCATCTCTGGATAAACCCAGTATTGAAAGATGGAAAAAACCTATACATGTTCAGCACAGACCATATAATTGAATGCAAAAGGACTTTGTTGCCTCTCTCCTATATTACATACAGCCAATGTGAAAGAGTATTTTTCATGGAAATGTCCGAAAAGCTGCTTTTCCGTTTGTTGGCCGACTGCAAAGGAAGGCTAATGTTCCGGATCAGGCAAAATTTTCAGATAAAAAGCCTTTTATTGCTGTCCAAGTTTTGGGAGCAGAGCTACAATGTCCCGGAAGTCATATTTCCCGAAGAATACCTAAAGTACATGAAGTCTCTTAATTATAGTGTCAATACCATCAAAAGTTATTTTCAGATGTTTTATCAATTTTGCATCCACCACTATAAAAAAGGTGAAATGATAGAAAAGTTGACCTCACAGAACATAAACGATTATATACTGAGCACATCCACCAGCAGGAATTACGCTGCCCCCACCACAAACATATTGGTTAATGCTATAAAGATGTATTATAAACACGTCCTTAAGCAATCGCATGCCCTTATGGAAATTCATAGGCCTCAAAAAGAAAGGCTTTTGCCTAAGGTTTTAAGCAAGGAGGATGTAATGAAAATACTGAAGGGCACTGAGAACCTAAAACACAAGACGATGCTTTGCCTTTTGTATGCCTCGGGATTACGTGCCGGTGAGGTCATCAACCTAAAGCTTACAGACCTCGACGGCAACAGGAAGCTTCTTTTGATCCGCAGCGCAAAAGGGTTTAAAGACCGCACTACACTATTGCCTGCCAATCTACTCGCTTTGTTGAGGGAATACTACGCAGCCTATAAACCCATAAACTGGCTATTTGAAGGTCAATTTGGCGACCAATACACCACCCGAAGCCTTAGCAATGTATTGAGGCAAGCCTGCGAAAAGGCAGGAATCCACAAAAAGCCAACCTTGCATTGGCTCAGGCATTCCTTTGCAACCCATTTGCTTGAATCGGGGACAGATATTAGGTACATTCAGGAACTATTGGGCCACTCCAGTTCTAAAACAACAGAAATCTATACCCATGTAAGTACCCTTAAATTGCAACATATCAAAAGTCCATTGGAGGATTTGGAGATTTTTAAATTAACTGATAACTTACAGACATAAGAGATAAAGGCGTCATAGGTTGCGACTTTATTTAAGTTATAGGGCATTTTAAAAGACCGACAACAATGACAAGACAACTAACATTATTGACTTTTATTTTGGCAATTTACTTGACAAGTTGCGGACAGACCAAGACCGAAACTAAAAATCAAGAACAGCAACAAAATGTTTACACCGTTGACACTTCAGTAGTTGCCGTTTTGCCATTTGACACAACTCAATACTGGGTTTTTAAGGACAGTAAACCAACTGACTTGACCAATGACGACTTTGTAAAAATCGAAACAATTCTAAACAATTGCATTAACGACTATACCCCTGACCAAGAAAGACAATTTAAAGAAATTAATCATAAACATCCAGAGTATAAACTTGATAAGAAAAATTTCATAATTGAATTGACACGTTACAAAAGACAATATGTAGCTATTTTAAATTCCAAAGGAGAAAAAGAAGTTTGGGTAAATTGCTTTTGTGGTGCAGGAAATCAGAATTGGAAGAACAATCTAATCTTTGTGCGAGACGGTGGAAACTGTTTTTTCAATTTAAAAATAAACTTGACAACAGGAAAGTATTACGAACTAATGGTGAATGGAGATGCTTGACGGACAAAGAAAAACGCCCTATAACAGCACCTACAAGAAATTGGCGGTTCAGTGGTTAAATGAAGCTTGTGCTTCGTATCAAGTTTTGTGGTGGTAGACAGTTTAGTGCTTCGTAATCGCCAACTTCTTGTAGCTGCAAACCGTGTGTGACTTGAAGTCATTGAGCCTTGAAACAGCTCATTGACATGCTGATGTATTGATGGGAGAACCTGAAGTAATTCAGGCTGGCCTCCCGAAGACGCCCTTCCGGGGGAGTTTTCAAAACGGCCTATGCTGCTACAAAGGAAACGATGTGGTGGTGAGCGATAGGTTTAAAAG
>JALZND010000281.1 GCA_030857845.1 Bacteroidota bacterium
AGTTACATCCTTCAACATAATAATATGCCCAAGGAACTTTCTTTTTGCTGAGGTTTTGCTGTCATAAACAGTTACTATCTCCTTAGCAAAGAATTCTTGCTTGTCTTCATCATTTATTACCTTTATGAAATTCTTGCTATTTGCCATTTCTTCCTGTTCCTGGTCTTTATTGTTGATGGTAGCCAACAAATCATACATAACAAGGTTTTCTGCAGCTATGTCGGAAGCTTTACGGCCTAATAGGTTATTTTCAGAAACATTTAAAATGGTAGCTGCCGCATCATTTGCAATAATAACCTCCCGGTTTTCATTAAGGATGATCAACCCATCGTTCAAGCTTTTAATAATTGTCTCAATACGGCTTTTTTGTGCTTTTATTTCAGCATAATTTGATTCCTCAAATTCTTTAAGCTTGACCGACATCACATTAAAAGCTTCAATAAGCTCCCCAAGTTCATTATGGGAATTTATTGCAATTTTATGTTCATACTCACCCTCTGCTATCCTTTTTATCTTATCTGTAATATCTATGATAGGCCTTACAATTAATTGGGGGATTTTATAGATAGTAATACCAGAAATAATCAAAACAAGGATTGTGATAACAAAAATATAAACCTTGGCCCTAAAATATAACTTTTGGGCCATTATGTCCTTTCTGCTCAAGGCCCTATGGTTCAGCTCAATTAAATTTACACAAGTTTCCCTGATGATTTCATTTTGCCGTTGGAGTACATTAAAATACAAAGCAACCTTGTCGGCGCTTGTTTCGAAAGTTTTGATAGACTCCACGTACTGGTCAAAACCTTCGTGCAAATTTTGAACTACGGTCTTCTCTCCTATCTCAGATATATTTTTCCGGGATATCGACAGGTTGTTCCTAAAGATCTTCTTCTCATTTTCCAGGATGCCCATAAGTATTTCCTGGTTGTAGTTGGTGCCGAGGCAAATTTTTGCCAAGATCTGGTCCATTTTTGACAACGAAAGGACCAATTCTTCTGAAGCCTTTACCGAACGGTAATTTTCCTTCAATACTTTTTCTGATGCTTTGCCTAAATTTTCGAGATAGAAGACAAAAACACTTGAAAGTATCAAAGTGAGGATGAGGATGAATAAAAACCCTAAAAAGATCTGAGTTTTTAATTTCATGATTATTAATTTATTTTGGCCATTTATATCCTCTTATGCAATATATGCTGTTTATCCCCTTCAATCAAACCCACCCTACTTCATACTTTGCAGCTTTAGTATCAAAGAATAATTGAGGAATTTATTATATATGATATTCTAATTGTTTTGTCTGTTAACAACAGTCACATCTCTGAAGGCAATTATTCCAGGTCATATTCTTTCAACTTCCTGTACAAGGTTGCAAGGCCAATATCAAGCATCTTTGCAGCTTCAGATTTATTGCCATCTGCTTTGTTCAGTATTTTCAGGATATGGTTTTTCTCGACGGTCCGGAGGTCAGCATAATCCCCACCTCCTGAAGCGGCGGCATTGGCAGCCGAATTTAAAAACTCATTTGGAAGGGTATCAATCATCAACTCTTCACCCTCCATCAAAATAACAGCCCTTTCTATAATATTCTTTAGCTCCCTGATATTCCCAGGCCAGGCATGGTTTTTTAGGTGCTCCATAAATTCACGGGAAATCCTCGATATATTTTTCCCGAGTTTTTCACAATTGGTTTTCACAAAATGAGTGGCAAGAAGTTCAATGTCATCTTTCCTTTCACGGAGTGCTGGCAGGTCGATAGTAAAAGTGCTCAACCTATAATATAGGTCCCTCCTGAATTCATTATCTTTTGACTCACTGAGCAATTCCCTATTGGTAGCTGCCACGATCCGCACATCGATAGGGATCGGGTTTGTATCTCCTACCCTATTGATCATCCTGTTCTCCAAGGCCCTCAACAGCTTGGCCTGAAGGTCAGGGCTCATCTCACCGAGCTCATCAAGGAAAATTGTTCCCCGGTCTGCTACTTCAAAATATCCTTTTTTATCAGTATTGGCACCTGTAAAAGACCCTCTCTTATGGCCAAACAATTCTGACTCCTGAAGGTCTTTTGGTATTGCCGCACAATTAATTGCTATAAATGGCCCTTTTCTCCTCCTGCTGGCCAAATGGATGGCTTCTGCAAGCAACTCCTTGCCCGTTCCAGTTTCGCCCAACAAAAGGACCGTTGTGTCAGTAACGGCAACTTTTTTGGACATTTCTATCATTTTATGGATTGAGCTGGATTTACCTATAATTTTTGAAAAACTTGATTTCGATTCCAGCCGGTGCTCAAGCTCTTGCAACTGTCGGTTTAATATTGCCTTTTCGATTGCTTTTGAAGCAACCAGTGGTAATTTATCATCTCCATCACCTTTTGTAAGATAATCAAAAGCACCAAGCTTCATGGCTTTTACTCCATCTTTAACATTGCCAAAAGCTGTAAGCACAATAACCTCAACCAGAGGATAAGAAGCCTTTATTTCCTTGGTAAATTCTATACCGTTGCTGTCAGGAAGCATTACATCGGTAATTACCAAATGGATGTCTTCATTTCGAAGAATTTCATGGCCACTGGCTACATCTTCTGAGGAAAATACTTTGTATCCTTCTAAACTTAATATTTTTGAGAGCAAATCCCTCAAACTTGCTTCATCTTCGGTTATAAGTATTTTTTTTCCAACTAAATCCATAAGGTAAATAACTTCTTTTAATTTTATTATCCAAAAACAAACCCCATCATGTTCTTTATCTATTTTAATGGAAGGCTTAGACTATCTCCCACAGGAGATTCCTATTCCTATGAATATCCCCCTTACTCCATTCATTAGCAAATATATTAAAATCCTCCTAAAAATAAGGGTGTACTTGCAAACATCTTGGGATTGTGTAAGAGGATGTTAATAGCAAAGTTTTCAAAAAACTATTTAACCTGTCCTCTTTAAATTTTTGAACATTAACAGGTTAATTTACTTTTTATTTAAATGGCATTAAAAATTAATCAACAAGCACCAGATTTCACACTACCGTCTACAACCGGAAAACAGTTTACACTTTCACAAGACGCCAAAGGATTACCATGTATTTTATACTTTTACCCAAAAGACTTTACTCCGGGATGTACCAGGGAAGCTTGTGAGTTTAGGGATTCATTTGAGGTCTTCAAGGATTCTGATATTGCTATTTATGGGATCAGCAGGGACGACATTCCCACTCATTTGAAATTTAAAGAGAAGCACAATCTTCCGTTTCAATTACTTGCTGATGAAGAAGGGAAAGTTTCCGGGTTATATGATGCAAATATCCCCCTGTTAAATTATACCAAAAGAGTTACTTATCTACTCGATAAAAACCATAAAATTGCTACTGTTTATACAAATATGTTTGCAGCAACCAATCATATTAAAGAAATGGTTTTGAGGGTCAAGACCTCACTCCAGGATTAGTAGTTATGGTAATGATCTGGCCGTCTTTCATTTCCATTTTTCGGTCTGCCATATTAGCCAGGTCGGCATTATGCGTTACAATCACAAATGTTTGGTCCAGTTGTTCCCTTAACTTAAAAAACAGATGGTGAAGCTCTTCAGCATTATGGGAATCCAGGTTTCCGCTTGGCTCGTCTGCAAATATAATGGAAGGACTGTTTATCAGGGCCCTGGCAACGGCAGCCCTTTGCTGTTCACCACCTGACATTTGGGAGGGCTTATGGTCTTTTCTTTGATTTATCCCAAGTAAGTCCATTAATTCCAGCGCTTTTTTCTCTATATCCTTTTCGTTTTTGTTTCCTATATAAGCTGGCATACAGATATTTTCATAAGCTGTAAACTCAGGCAACAAATTATGAAACTGAAAAATAAAACCAATATGGGTATTCCTGAACTTTGCAAGGTCACGGGAAGATAATTTGCCTAAGTTTGTGTCCTGGATAAATACTTCACCAGAATCAGGCAAGTCTAAAGTGCCGAGAATATGCAATAATGTACTTTTCCCCGCACCAGAGGCGCCAACAATTGATATAACCTCCCCTTTTTTAACATGAACATCTATACCTTTCAATACTGCCAAATCACCATATGATTTGGTAATTCCAATGGATTTTAACATGTACAAATAACTCGTTTAACCTCCGGGATGCTGAAAGCCATCACAGGAATATATGACCATCGTTTTTTAAATAAAACTTCCGAAATTAATCCGATTTTTTATATAAATAAGATTAAGAAAGTATTTTATTTCAGAATTAATGAAATTTTTTACTGACAACCCATAATATATAGCTTAAGTTTTCTTGAATTAAAGGATCAAATAGTTTAGATTCGTGCCAAAATTGAGCCAAAACAATTGTAAAGCCAATGAACATACACGAATATCAAGCCAAGGACATTTTAAAAAAATATGGGGTAAAGATCCAGGAAGGCATAGTTGCTGAGACCCCAGAAGAAGCTGTTGAAGCCGCTAAAAAATTAAATGCAGAAACAGGGACGTCCTGGTATATAGTTAAGGCACAAATACATGCAGGTGGGCGTGGCAAAGGAGGTGGTGTAAAACTTGCCAAAAACCTTGACCAGGTAAAAGAACTATCTTCCCAAATACTGGGTATGCAATTGGTAACGCATCAAACTGGCCCGGAAGGCAAAAAAGTAAACAAGGTATTGATTGCACAGGATGTTTATTATCCTGGCCCTTCTGAAACTAAAGAATATTATTTGGGTATCCTTCTGGACAGGGCTAAATCACAAAACGTTATCATGGCTTCCACAGAGGGAGGGATGGACATTGAAGAGGTAGCAGAACATACCCCTGAGAAGATATTTAAAGAGTGGATAGACTCAAAAGTGGGTTTACAGCCATTCCAGGCAAGGAAGATTGCATTTGGCCTAGGCCTTGAAGGGGATGCATTTAAAGAAATGGTGAAATTTATCACAGCTTTATACAATGCATATGTTGATACAGATTCATCAATGTTTGAGATCAACCCGGTTCTTAAAACCTCCGACAATAAAATATTGGCAGTTGATGCAAAAGTAAACCTAGATGAAAATGCACTTTTCAGGCATAAAGATCTTGCCGCGCTAAGGGACATAGAAGAAGAAGATCCCCTGGAAGTTGAAGCTGGCGAATCCGGACTAAATTATGTAAAGCTTGACGGCAATGTCGGCTGTATGGTTAACGGAGCAGGAC
>JALZND010000030.1 GCA_030857845.1 Bacteroidota bacterium
CTTGCCAGCAGCGAAATTATCTTTCATTTATCCAAGAATTACAGCATTTCCCTTGAACCAACCTTTAGGACTGCACTTAATTCTTTTACAAAATCGGACAGGATCATATCAAGCCGTCCACAATCTTTTGGGGTAGCTGCAGGATTTAAATTTAATTTTTAAAAAAAACAGGATGCTGTTCCAACTTCTGATACACTTTATGTGTCAATTTATCAAAGGCAAAAAACATTACAACCATGGCTAATAAAATTTCTGAAACCACAACAATCCTTTTACAAACGATCATCATGATTGTTTTGCTGTTCAGCATTGGCATGCTTTTGAAAGGATGTACCGACAAATGTGAAACATCGGTATCTTATATATATTATGAACCGGTTTATACACCCATTGCAGAAGTCCGGGCAGCTGTGGAAATTAAAGAGCCTGAAGAAATTTTAAATCCTGGAAAAATATATGTATACGATAACTTAATCCTGGTAGGTGAATTGGGAAAAGGAATTCATTTTATAGATAATTCAAATCCTGCTTCACCAGAACAAATCTCTTATTTAAAAATACCTGGAAACGTGGATATGGCAATTAGGAATAATGTGCTTTATGTCGATAGTTATTCGGATTTGCTTTTGTTCAATATTACAGATGTTAATAATATTGAAATGACAGGCCGTGTGGAAAGTGTATTAAACTCCATGACCAATATGGGATTTATGGTATCTTCCGACAGAGGTGTAATAACAGATTGGGTCGAAACTAAACATGAAGGAAATTATGTAAGCGAATGTAGTGGAGGTCCTTCAGTCAGTAGGTTTGATGATGGTTTTTTTGCAACTCCTGACGTCAACTTCAGGGCAATGGCAAACTCTGAAAATTTTTCTATGCCCCGAGGTAGTACTGGAGTGGGAGGTTCTATGGCTAGGTTTACAATTAAAGGCAATCATCTTTATACTGTAAATGAAAATGATTTAAATGTTATTGATATTTCTAAACCAGATCAACCAAAGTACGGTATAACTATTTATCTGGGTTGGGGTATTGAAACAATTTTCCCTTATAACAACAGCCTTTTTATTGGGGCACAAAATGGGATGCACATTTATGACATCACCAACCCTTCCGAACCTTCATTTTTATCTACATTTCAACACGTGAACAGCTGTGACCCAGTAGTTGTAGAAGATGATTTTGCTTATGTAACCCTTCGGTCTGGAAATGAATGTGATGGTCATACAAACCAACTTGATGTGCTTGATGTATCAGACCTTGCAAATCCACTACTTTTAAAATCCTATCCAATGCAAAATCCTCATGGTCTGGGCACCCATTTAGAAACGTTGTTTATATGTGAAGGGGAATACGGATTGAAAATCTTCGATACCAAAGATAAAATGCAAATTGGTGAAAATATGATTGAGCATTTTAAAGACCTTCATGCTTATGATGTAATACCCATGGGCAAAACCTTGATCTTGATCGGAAAAGATGGACTCTATCAGTATGACTATCAAGACCTTGCCGATATTAAATTATTAAGCTTTCTTCCAATTTATTCTCAAAATACATCAGCAGCAAATCAACGCCGATAGGATGCTGGTACATCATAAATTGTTATTTTGGGGAATTTTGCTCCTAACCATCATCTCAATTCAGGTTAAAGCCCAAAAAACAAATAATCAGCATATCTATTTAAAAAATAGAAGTGTAATAATAGGAGAGATAACAGAAATTAAGCCTGGTGAGTATATCCATGTTAATGTTTCTGATTCATTTTCTATAAAAATACCCCATGAACAAGTAAAAAGGATATCACATCTATACAATGTAGCGGGAGGGCTGATCAATAAAAAAGGATTAATTCTTACAATTGAAACTGGCCCAATATTTGGTAGAGGATCTTATTATATGCCATTATCTTTAAATTATTCTTTACAAGTGATCCCAGGATACCGATTTTCAAATTTTTTGTCAACAGGAATTGGGATAGGTTATGATGGGCTTGGCCATATCAACAGTTTTCCACTATTTGTTAGTTTCAGTGGTGATTTTCTTAAAAATAAAATTACTCCTATATATAAATTTGATATAGGATATGGTTTTGTTCAGGACAGGCAGAATTTATCCCATTCAACCGGAGGCATATATTTTAGCCCCGCAATTGGATTTAAAGAGTACTACCGGAAAGTAGCTTGGGGAATAAATATGGGTTACAGGTATCAAAAATCCACTACTGAATCCACAAATTGGTCTGGTTGGCAATATACTGAAAACAGGAAAAATAACAGGATTACTATTAAGGCGTCTTTATATTTCTAAAACTCCAATTTAAAATAATGAAGAAAATCATCTTTACCTGTTTGATGTTGAGTGGGTTGATATTTTGCTTTTTAAACACAAATTCTTCTGTTTTACAAGAAAAATTTGAAGTTAAACAAAGTATAATCTTTGGTTATGAGACCGCACAAAATAAAAATGTCATTTTTGCAAGCCAGCAAAAACAAGGTGAATCAAAATTGCTTTGCGTAAAAATTGACAATTGTATTTACTGCCCCGAACCTAAAGATTAATCAAAAATCTAATGTTAATTATTCCTCAATGCTCAGAACCAGCGTTTCCCAGACCTTGTTTGCCTCTTCCAGCGATTTACTAATATTATCAAACTTTTGTTGAACGCCAGCTAATTTTTCTGCCTGGCTATAAATTTCAGGTTTCGAAAGCTCAAGTTCAAGAGTCTTTTTTTCCTTCTCAAATTTTTCTATTTTTTCTTCAACCTCGACAAGTTCTTTTTTCAACCTAAGGTTTTCTTTTTGAAGTATTTTCTGTTCGTCATTCTTTGGTGCTACTTGTTTTACTTCCTGCACCTTTTTAGGAGGGGCTTCCTTTACTTTTTCTTTATCGTCAACAGCATTTTTATTTCTCCAATATTCATATTCATCGTAAGTTCCTGGATATTCTTTTATTTCCTGATTCTCAATATACCAAATTTTATTGGCAACCTGTGATACAAAATACCTGTCGTGAGAAACAATTACAAAGCTTCCTTCAAACTGTTGCAGCGCTTGTATCAGGATATTTACAGACTGCATATCAAGATGGTTGGTAGGCTCATCCAGGATTAAAAAGTTTGATTCAGATATCAATGTTTTTGCCAATGCAACCCTCGATTTTTCACCACCTGACAGTACTTTGATCTTTTTAAATACTTCTTCATCACTAAACAAGAAGCATCCCAAAACCCCCCGAAGTTCCATTTCTGTTTTTGCCGATCCTGCCTGTTTTAATTCTTCAATTATCTCGTTGTTGACGTTTAACGATTCCAGCTGGTGCTGGGCAAAAAAAGCCAGATTAACGTTATAGCCCAATGTACTTTCGCCATCTATTTTTTCGGTGCCTGCAATCATGCGGAGCAAAGTGGATTTTCCTTTTCCATTTTGCCCAATGAGTGCAATTTTATCTCCATTTTCAATGGCAGCGGAAGCATTTTTTAATATAGTAAGGTCACCAAAAGATTTGGATACATTTTTTAGTGTCGATACAAAACGTCCGGATTTTTGCTTAAAGGTAAAGCGGAAATTTACTTTTGCGTTTTCATCAACCACATCTTCAAGCATATCCATTCTGTTAAGGGCTTTAACCCTAGACTGTACTTGTTTTGACTTTGTGGCCTTTGCCCTAAACCTCTCGATAAAGCGCTCTGTTTGCTTGATCTTTTGTTGCTGGTTTTCAAAAGCATTTTTTTGGATCTCCGACCTCATACTCTTTTCTTCCAGGTAATAGGAGTAATTCCCGGAATACAAAGTAAGCTCTTGCATTGAAACTTCAACAATGGTGCTGACGGTATTGTCCATAAAAAACCTATCATGTGATACTACAATTACAGCACCTTCATAGCCCCTCAGGTAGTTTTCTACCCATTCTATGGAAGGTAAGTCAAGGTGGTTGGTAGGTTCATCGAGCATCAACAAACTCGGTTTTTCAAGCAAAAGCTTAGCCAGCATAACACGCATCCTCCAGCCACCAGAAAATTCTCTAAGGGGACGGCTTAGGTCTTTTGTGGCAAAACCAATTCCTTCGAGGATTTCTTCAGCTTTAGCTTGCATAGAATATCCATCCAAAGCTTCAAATTTTTCCTGTAAACGGGTAAGTTTATCTACTAAGGAATCTATATAATCGGTTTCCATTTGATGTAAAACCTTGTCTATTTCCTTATGTATGTCCACTGCTTCTTTATATGCTTGCATGGCAACATCCAAAATGCTTTCGTCAGACTGGTATGAAAGAAGGTCCTGGTTTAAGAACCCTATCGTACATTCTTTGCTTTTGCTGATGTCCCCTTCATCGGGCATATATTCCCCGTTGATAAGCCGAAGCAAGGTTGATTTTCCTGTTCCATTCAGGCCAATCAAGCCGATCTTGTCTTTAGGTTTTATATGTAATGAGGCATTAAGGTACAATGGGCGGCCGCCTATGTAGTAAGATAAATTATTTATGGATAACATTTTACAAAATTAATGGAAGGAATTATGAAACACAAGGAAATGATTGAAAGTAGTTTGAAGTTTAGGTAGTTCTCAGTTCAGGAGTTCTCAGTTCAGGAGTTCAGGTAGTTCAGGTGTTCACAGTTCAGGTGTTCACAGGTTAGGAGTTCTCAGTTCAGGAATTCACAGTTCAGGAAGTTCACAGTGTAGGAAGTTCAGGAGGTTCTTAGTTTTTGTGTAATGTATAAAATATTATTCCAAATAAATATATATTAAAAGAATGACTATAAGTTGTAAGCTAATACGGAATTAGATATTGGTTATATATTGGCTTTTAATATTAATTTCTTTTTGCTAAAAATTAAGCTTAAAATATACAATAGTTGGGCAGTGATGAATAGAATGATATAAGTTTTAATCTCTTATTCAAATCCAATATCGAAATTTTTAAATGAATAGTAGCGTCTGGGGAAGGCACTGTAGAATATTTCACCAATAACATTTAAAATAGAATAGCTTGATAAAAAGAGAAAAGAATATCCTAATATCTTATTCGGTTGTATTTGTTTCAGTAAAAAGAATGTATATAGAATTCCCTGAATGCAAAATAACAATATGAGGGGTATAGAAAAATCAATAAAAACAATGGTGAAAGAATAACCAATTAAATTAAAATCATAAATACCATCATAATAAATAGATAATACTATTAATATTAAAATAAAGAAATATATGAAGAATCTAATCTTATGTGATTAATCAAATGTTTAGTGAATTAATTCTAAGAACTTATATAAATTCGATAGTAATGGAAACACGAACATTGTCCCACATCATGATTATATTTGTAGTGGTGTGGTTTTGCTCGAATTCAACGGTGAAGGGTTCATATATTGTTTCTGTTTTTTGCACAGGGACATCAAACCTAAGGATATCTTTTTCTGCATTATAATTATAGGCACCCCATTGCCCTAATTCTTCATTTAAAATCACGGTCCACTTGTCCTGATATGGAATTGTAAACAGGGTATAGGTTCCGGCTTTAAGTTTTTTGCCAGCTATTTTTATATCTTTTGTAACGGTGATTTCAGTGGCTTCGTTCGCACCTGTTCGCCATATTGCACCATAAGGTGCCAGTTCAGTGCCAAATACATCCCTGCCTCTTTTATGTGGCCTTCCGTAGGTTATTTTTACATAAGCATCCTCATACTTCATTGTTACAACTTCCAAAGGGCTCAATCTTGGTTTTAAGGCTTCTTGGGCATAGGATTCAAAAAATAAACAAGAAAATGTTGCTAAAAAAAAGAAAAAGAAAATGCTTTTGTTTTTCATATACCAAAATAATTTTGTTGGCTGTAAAAGAAGTTGATGCACAATATAAACATTAATCGATTATGATTATTATTCGACATGCATATAAACCTATATAATATTCAGGAAAATAATTTAAATATTCCAATGCAAATTAAGTGCCTGAAAATATAAATGATTAGTTTTATACATGAAAAAACCTGATTTTGACGATATTTTTATGGAGCTGGCGGTAAATTTAGCCAAAAGGTCGCATTGTATAAAAAGGCATGTGGGTGCGGTGTTGACAAAAGATACCAGGATCATCTCAATAGGGTATAATGGGCCTCCTTCAGGAACGCATAATTGCGATGAACAGTGGCCAGAAACAGGATGCGCCAGAGATGCAAAAGGAAGCTGTTCTTTGGCTATCCATGCCGAGCAAAATGCAATACTTTTTGCTGTACAGAACAAAGCTTCAGTAGAGGGATCTACTTTATATGTTACACTGGCACCTTGCCTTCCTTGTGCAAGGATTATATATAGCATGAAGATTATAAAAGTAATTTTCCTGAAATCTTATGCCGAATATAAAGGCTTGCCATTTGATGAAGGATTGGATTTCCTTCAGAAGTTTGGGGTAGTTACTCAAAAATATGCCGGAAATTTATCAAATGTAACCCACATGATATAAGTTAGGTAATGGGTAATAGGTTATGGGTGATAGACCGATAAAAAAATAAGCTATAGAAAATACTCCTGGTCATTGCTATTCTAAAAAATCAATCCTTATATAACAACTTTCCGGGGAAATGTATTATGAATAAAATAGCTTAGTTAATAATTCTGGATTTTACTACCAATCCTTTATACAATATTCACTTCGGGATTTAGCTCAATACCAAATTTTTCCTTTACGGAATCTTGTATTTGATAAGCCAGGTTTTCAATTTCTTTTCCTTTTGCATTGCCATAATTGACCAGCACCAATGCCTGGTTTTTATGTACTCCAGTTTGACCAATTTTTTTACCTTTCCAGCCACATTTTTCAATCAACCAGCCCGCTGGTACTTTTATGGATTGATCATCTACTTCATATCCGGGAATTTCCGGGTATTGCTCCTTAAGCAGTTGGTATTCAGCCTTACTGATTGTAGGGTTTTTGAAGAAGCTGCCTGCATTGCCAATTTCTTTTGGATCAGGCAGCTTACTTTGCCTGATATGGATCACAGCTTTACTGATAGAATTGATAGAAACCTCCTGAAGCCCCATTTCTTTCATCGTGTCCTGAATGGCGCCGTATGATATATTATAAATTGGCTTTTTGTTTAGCCTGAAGGTAACGCTTACGATAATATATTTTCCTTTGGCCTCATCTTTAAAAATACTATAACGGTAGCCAAACTTGCAGGATGAATTGTCAAATTTATGCAAAGTTCCTGAGGCAATATCTACAGCTTCCAGCTCATGAAATATATCTTTTATTTCTACACCATAGGCACCAATGTTTTGCATAGGTGCGGCACCAACCGTTCCTGGAATCAAAGAAAGGTTTTCCAATCCTGCGTACCCTTTATCAAGACATTCAAGCACAAATTCATGCCAGTTCAGTCCAGCACCACATTTAATATATAAGTGGTTTTCATCCTCTTTTATAAGTTCAGATCCTTTTATATTGATTTTTATTACCAGGCCATTATAGTCTTGCGTAAACAATAAGTTACTCCCTCCTCCCAAAACAAGCTTCGGTATATTTTTAAATTCCGGAAGTTTCAGAAGGTCTTGAAGCTCCTCAATTGTGCCCACTTCTGTAAAATATTTGGCTGTAATATCTATTCCAAAAGTATTGTATTGTTTTAAAGATATATCTCTTGAGATTTTCATTTTTCTTGTTTTGACACCCATTTCCTGCCAAAATTAAACAGGGGGAAAAGGAAATTTAATAAAATTAAGTTTATAACTGCTTCAGTAACGAATCTAATTAAAAAAGCTTTAATTTCGATTTAAATAAGACTTTCGATATACCTCAATAGGCTCTAAAACAGGTAATATTTGGACAGATATTTTATTTGAAAGTGCGAATCTATAAAAAAATTTAATTTCTTACATTATACAATTCCAAAGAAGAAAATTTGGGTGGGGAAGTTATTGTTGGATGTATAAATTTAATTTCTATATTTGTAAAAATCTATTAATTAATAACAACAATATATAATGAATACAGGTAAAGTAAAATTTTTTAACGAGTCTAAAGGCTTTGGTTTTATTAAAGTTGACAATTCTGATCAAGAAGTTTTCGTTCACATTTCTGGTTTAATCGATGAAATTCGCGAAGACGACGATGTAACTTTTGAAGTTACTGAAGGAAGAAGAGGTTTAAATGCAATAAATGTTAAATTAGCATAGATTTTAAATTTTGATCCTAAATAAAAAAAGCCCTTTAAGGGCTTTTTTTATGAACTTATACTTTCTTTACAATAGCTCTAAACTTTTCAATATCTTGTTTTCCACCTGCTCCTGATCTTTAAGGAATAATGCCTGGTTAACCTCAAGCTCAATCCCGGCATAGCCGTCCTTAAATTTCTTCCTTAGATAAGTTGTAAAACCATCCGCAGTTCCCTTATAAGGATAATTCATTCTTACCCTCCAGTTAGGGGTCACTTTTGATAAATTTTTTTTCCAAGAAGTGCAAAATACTTTTTCAGTTTTTCGCCCTGGGTCATAAAGAAGCCCAATTTCACAATTTCTTACTGTTTCATTTAAAACAGGTGTAAAACTATGGATGGAAAGATGGATTACAAACCTCCCATTCCGGCTCATGTTTTTGATTTGTTCTTCTACCTCGTTCCTATATGGAAGATAATGTCCATGAACAATCTCCTCTTTTATTTTAGATTTAAGTAAAGTTGTGTAAGATGAAAACAAGGAAGGATGATGCAAAGACCTGTTCAGCTCTATCAATAACCTGCTTGTTGTTGAATAAAATAACGGCGCTTTCAGATTATCATGGAGAGATTTTGCCAGTTTCAATGCTCCCGGATCCCATCCTCTATGGGAATTTAAAACTTCATCTGCTCCTTTAAAGAGATCATGATATTTTTTAGGGATAATGTTCCCGCCATGTTCACAAGAAATTATGAGTTGACTCAATTTTTAAATATTGAATTATTTGCAAGGCATTCACTCAATTTTCTATAGACTGCAATGATTTTATTGGGCTCAATCTCTGGGCCAAGTGCTTTTTGTATCCTGGAAGATAAGGTACCTTCATCAAATATGATGTTAAGGACAGCGAGGTCCTGATCAGAAAATGGATAACCTGTTTGTATATTTTCTTGCAACAAATACTTCCAGAGGTCAACAACTTTGGCAGATTCCCCTTTATACCCAAAAGTTTTTAGATAATCCTTGTTGATTATTTGTGAATTTTCGCCCTGTTTTATACAATCCTGGAGTAGCTTAAACAAAGGATCCACTTCCCACTTCTTTTGATCTTCTAGGGGAGTCCATTTTTCCTGAACAAGGTTTTGAACCGTTGCAACTATTAATTTTATAATGGCAAGATCTGCAGCAGGGCTTTCTTGAATGTCCAAGACCCTTATTTCAATGGCATTTCTTTGAAAACGGGCGATTGCACCCCTGGAATTTAACCATTCGTCCTGTAAGATACCTTCGGGATCATAGGGGGCAATATCATGGTAAATTTTTTCCAGGATTTGGCTGACGTAATCTTTTTCAGAAAATACCGGCTCGGGGATTACCTTTCCTGAGATAGAAGGCACTCTTTTTTGATTGTTTTGGTAAACGTCCAGCCTTGTATCTTTCAACCCTGAATAGCTGCCGTCTTTAATAGGAGAGCTGGCAGCAAGTGCGGGAAGAATTGGCAGGATCAACCTAATGGCAGCATGAAGTTTGGCAAATTCCTCGTCATTGGCAAAAGGCAGGTTGATGTGCACGCTTTGCAGGTTTGCCCATCCGTGCCCTTTACAATCGAAGATGCTGTTGTATTTTTCATATATCTCATTTCTTTCATGGGGCCAAAGTTTCATTTCAGAAAATGGATCCATAAAAGGATGCATGGCAGTGGGCATTAACATGCCATTATAAGATTTTAAAAGATTGTTAATATCTTTTACATTTTGTGAAAAAGACCCGGCCAGGTCTTCCAGATTTTTGGCCGGGCCGTTGGTTTTTAATTCGATAACATGAAGTGCCAGCTCATTGGACCAGCTGATGGCACCATTTTCTATTTCGTCAATAAATGAACCGTGAAAATCTTTTAAGATTTTATCTGTGACCGGAAGGACCTTTAATGTATCCCTATCAACGATCATATATTCTAGCTCAACTCCAAAGCCCTGAAATAAATGTAATTTTAGCATTATTTTTCTTTCCTGGTTTTTTTGATGCGCTCTATTCTTTTAAGGAAAATTTCCATGATGCGTGTATAAAGTTTGTCTTTTATCACAGCATCTTCAATGCCTGTATCAATACTTGGATTATCGTTTACTTCTATGATGTAAAATTTATTGCCAATTTGTTTTATGTCAACTCCATAAAGGCCGTCACCTATTAAATTACATGCATTTATGGCTGTTTTAATTAATTGCGGGGGCACGAGTTCTACTGGCAATGTTTCAAACCTTCCCAACCTGCTGTTGCCGGTTTTTTTCCAGTTCATTATTTGCCAATGCTTGGTTGCCATGAAATATTTGCATGCATAAAGCGGCTCACGGTCAAAAACACCAATCCTCCAATCAAAATCTGTAGGCAAAAATTCTTGTGCAACAATTAAGTCAGATTTTTCCAGCAGCTTTTCTACCTCGGCATGATATTCCTCAGCATTGTCAACCTTGCTTACACCTTGAGAAAATGAGCTATCAGGTTGTTTTAGTATGCATGGGAAACCTAATTCGTTTTTGATTTTTTCAATATTGTCTTTATGGATAATGAGTGTTTTTGGTGCTAAAATATCATTATTTTTAAGCAGCTCCGCAAGATAGACTTTATTGGTACACCTAATGATGCTTTCAGGGTCATCTACCACTGCCAAACCTTCGGCTGCTGCCCGCTGGGCAAACCTAAAAGTATGGTGGTTTACAGAAGTTGTCTCCCTTATAAACAAGGCATCGTATTCTGCCAACCTTCCATAATCGTCACGCGTGATCTGGTAGGCACTTATGCCCACCGTTTCTGCAGCCTTAATGAATTTTTGAATGGTTTTATCGGAAGATGGGGGGCAATCATCTTTCGGGTTTACCAAAATTGCCATGTCATATCCAGAAACATCCCTTTTAGGCACAGTAAACCTATTTCCTTCAAAATAAGCAGTGGCAAATTCTTCTACAAAACGCCTGTGGTCTTTGGGGATTTCGCTGGAGGCAATAGGGCCCATGTTTTGGAGGTGCCACTTGCCATTGAAGACAAAATCAGCCCTTAATAAAGGCGCCTGGAATAAGTTAAATAACTGCAGGCTAAGCTTATTGTATTTTTTGGATATATTTTTACCGAAATATATACTTAAGGTAAATTTATCCGATTGCAGGGATGACAAGGTTTTCTGTATCAATTCTTCCAATTCATCAGAAATGATCTTTACCACAGCCGGGGTTTTCATATCCTGGATCGTTGCTATGCTTGGAATAGCTTTTTGCCCCCTGGCTGCTGCCAATAGGGATACATAATAGCCAGTACTTTGATAGCGATAGCTTCTGGAAAGATTAAAAATCCTTGTATTTTTTAACTTTACATACTCCGAATTAATGAGATATGTTTTATTGGAAACAACTTCCACACCCGGTATGTCAAACTTCCAATCTTTGGTGTTGCTGACAACAATTAAATTTGACATTTATAAAAAATTATATTCAATTTAAGCTTTACCATGAAAATCTTATTGAAATTTAAAGTTAGATTTGCTTCGTAAATTTATCAATTAAGTCAAATTTACAAGTGTACGACCGCATTAATAGTATATGTTTATACTACCCATGCATGTTTTTATTGTTTTGAGTATAATTACAGTCCTAAAAAAATATCCTACATGGCCAAAAAAAATTTATTTAAAATTACAATTGATTTAAATCATTCCCATAATATTTTAAGGAAATTAAATCATTTTTAGTAAATATTTTCCAAGCTAAAAAAAATTAATTTTTCAGAATATGCAGCCTTCATCAATACCCAATGACAAAACCCCCAATACTAAAAGAAATTATAATTAATGGTGTTAATATTCAACCAGGTCAAAAAATAAAAGTGGATATTGGAATTGCCCGTCTTCCATCACATACCTTAATTGATCTGCCAGTTTATGTGTTCAGGTCAAAAAAACCAGGCCCTGTATTATTGCTTACTGCTGGCATCCATGGAGACGAGATAAATGGGATTGAAATAGTAAGGAGGATGATATTGAAGAAAATGCTCATGCCAGAAGCAGGAACTGTAATAGCAATCCCTCTGGTAAACGTTTATGGATTTATACACAACTCCAGGAGCCTGCCTGACGGAAAGGATTTGAACAGATGTTTTCCTGGAGGGGAGGGCGGTTCTTTGGCAAGACGGATCGCCCACATCCTCATGAAAGAAATTATCCCACATATCGATTATGGATTGGATTTTCATACTGGCGGGTCTAAAATTTTTAATTTCCCCCAAATACGGGCTGTATTGAGCGAACCTTTGAATGTTGAGCTGTCAAAAGCCTTTGGGGCCCGGTACATCATCAATTCTGGATTTATTGATAAGTCTTTCCGAAAGGAAGCTTATAAAATGGGCAAATGTATATTAGTATATGAAGGTGGAGAATCCTTAAGGATCGACGAATTTTCAATCAAGGAGGGCATGGATGGGATATGCAGGCTGATGAAATACCTTAAAATGAAGGATTTTAAGGTAAAGGAACAAAGCTCCATAACCTTAAAAGAAAGTGCCTGGGTAAGGGCCCGGATATCAGGTATATTTAATTCTTTTGTAGAATGTGGTGGCCCAATGAATAAAGGACAGGAAATCGCTTCATTGGCAGATCCGTTTGGTGAAACCAGGGCGAGCATAAAAGGTCATGTTGATGGATTTGTTGTCGGAATTAACAATATGCCAGTGGTAAGTGCCGGAGACGCACTTTTTCATGTTGGGCATATAATAGAAGATTAAAATCAAAAATAGCTTTCTGAAGGCTATTTTTGATTAATTTATCTTTGTTTCAATGTAGCCTCAAGTTTTATATCTACTGCTGACAAAGCTTGTGATATAGGACATCCTTTTTTTGATACTTCAGCTAGTTTTTGAAAATCATCTTTGCTTATTCCGGGGACTTCTGCCGAACTTATAAGTACAATTTGGGTAATTTTAAATCCTTCCCCAATTTTTTCCATTTTTACCTGTGCTTCGGTGGTAACACTTTGTGGCTCATGGCCTTCTTTTTCGAGTACTGCTGATAAAAACATTGAAAAACAGCCTGCATGTGCCGCAGCAATTAATTCTTCAGGGTTGGTGCCTGTGCCTTCTTCAAAGCGCGACTGAAAAGAATACTGGCCGGAAAATGCTTTGCTTCCTAGTTCCAATTTTCCATTTCCGCCTTTTAAGCCACCTTCCCATTTTGCATTTGATTTTCTAGTTATCATGTGTAATAAGTTCTTTTGTTTAAAAAATTATTTAAATATATGTTGAATTTTAACTATAATGATTTATACATCCAAGTTCAAACGAATTTGTATCATTCTTAACAGGCTTTTATAAATAATGTTAATCTTTATCACCGATTAAATTTTTAATGGAATAAAATAAATAACTTTACCATCTCTTTTATATATAAAACTAAAAAAATGACAGGACAAGAACTGGAGCATAGGTTAAAACTCAGACATATAAAAATTTCTGATTTTGAAGATATAAAAGAGATAATGAACCTGATTTATTCTAAAGCAAGGATGGGCTATAGCAGGGCGGAGCTTAAAAGGCAACTTGATGTATTTCCTGACGGCCAGATTTGTATTGAAGATAATGGCAAAGTTGTAGCTGCCGCATTAAGCGTGATTGTAGACTATTCCCGCTTTGGCGACAAACATACTTACGAACAAATAACCGGAAAGGGTAAATATGATACCCATGATGAAGAAGGAGATACCCTGTATGGTACGGATGTGTTTGTGCACCCGGAATACAGGGAACTACGTTTAGGAAGAAGGCTGTACGATGCCCGGAAGGAACTTTGTGAAAATTTAAATTTAAGGGCTATAATAGCAGGTGGGAGGATTCCCGGTTACAGTGCCCATGCAAAGAAGCTGACACCCAGGCAATATATAGAAGAAGTAAAGCACAAAGAAATATACGACCCTGTTCTAAGCTTTCAGCTGGCAAACGATTTTCACGTGCGGAAAGTCTTGACTAATTATTTGCCCGATGATAAGGAATCACAACAATATGCTACCCTTTTGGAGTGGATAAATGTTTACTACGAAGAAAAAGAAAAGCTTATTGGGGGAAAGAAGTCTATCGTAAGGGCCGGCCTGGTTCAATGGCAAATGCGTGTTGTCAGCTCCATTGAGGAGATGCTTCAGCAAATAGAATTTTTTGTGGATACAGTGTCGGGTTATAACGCAGATTTCGTGGTTTTTCCTGAATTTTTCAATGCTCCTCTTATGTCTTTATTTAAAGATGCCAGGGCTTCGGATGCAGTGAGAAAGCTATCTGATTTTACAGAAAGGTTGAAAGATGAAATGCTTTCAATGGCAGTTTCCTACAACATCAATATTGTTGCAGGTTCCATGCCTGTTTACAAAGACCATAAGTTATATAATGTGTCCTACCTTTGCAGGAGGGACGGTACTATTGATTTTCAATACAAGCTTCATATTACCCCTGATGAAGCCAGCTATTGGGGATTGCAAGGCGGCAATAAAATAAAAGTATTTGATACCGATGCTGGAAAAATTGGTATTTTAATTTGTTATGATGTAGAGTTCCCTGAATTGGGCAGAATCATGGCAGAAGAAAATATGGAAATTTTGTTTGTGCCTTATTGGACAGATACCAAAAATGCTTATCTGCGTGTAAGAAGGTGTGCCCAAGCCCGAGCTATAGAAAACGAATGTTATGTGGCCATTGCAGGAAGTGTTGGCAACTTGCCCAATATAGAAAATATGGACATTCAATATTCTCAGACGGCTGTATTTTCACCCTCTGACTTTTCATTTCCACATGACGCCATTGTTGCCGAAGCAACCCCGAATACCGAAACTACTCTAATTGTTGACCTTGACCTTGACTTGTTAAAAAAATTAAGGTCTAAAGGAAGTGTGAGGAACTTGCAGCAACGAAGAAAAGACCTTTATATGGTAAGCTTCCTCCTTCAAAAGAGCGATGGTTAGAGGAAGTTCAGATAGTTCAAGGGAGTTCTCAGTTTAGGAGTTCTCAGTTCAGGAGTTCTCAGATCA